>NZ_JBGCUM010000019.1:0-108460 GCF_054177665.1 Roseateles sp. P5_E8
GTCCGAATCCTATGAGACGTACTCGGCTCGATGCTGCGCATGATTATCCGTTTCTCGAAGATCTCATCGAGTTATCTGAGACACACTTCTTGCGGTTGGTGGCCTTCAAAATATCGGACGCGCATGCATTTACTCCTCCTGTCTGCGAGTCCCTGCGCGCGCTTTGGGTGATCTTTCAACAGCTTTCTTATGGCGGGAAAGTGCGCAGTGGTCTGGCAGGTGCCGTTGGAATATCGAAGGCCGTCATGCTTCTCACCGACGGGCGCGTCGGTCCCGCCTTCGATTCTGAAGTGAGGCGTCATCTTGGCGTCGGTCGGATCGATACTGCGGAGCAATGGTTAGAGGCATTACGTGAGGCATCTCGCGACATTAGGGCGTTTGAAGCTGCGAATGGAGATTCAATCGCTAATTGCGTACCGCACTTTTCCCATTTACATATCGGTCGCATCTATGACATGGCACTTGGTCCGGGTTGAAAAAAGGTCTTACCGGCCGTTCCACCGGACGTCCCTCGGCAAGCCTCGATCCGCCGGTGAACTTCAACGTGAGGCGTCATAACCTCCAACCGCGGGACTCCGCTTCATGACCAACCCACCTTGGTTCTCCGCCCTCTCATGGTCCGCTTCGGTACCTATCGAGGAATTGCGGCTTGATCGGCAGCGCTTGCCGCGCACTTCCGGCGTCTATGTGTTCACGAACTATCCCGAAGCCTTGGAGAAGAACTTCGGTGTGCTGTATGTTGGCAAAGCCAAATCTCTTTTCAAACGGGTGCAGAGCTATCTCGTAGATCCGGAAAACCTCCTTGTCATGTCGCAGAAGAGCGGCGGCACGAGGCTGTCCACGTCCCTCCGGCACACCGGCAAGAATCTTCTACTCATCGAGGTTCAGCAAAAGTACCGGGCAGAGGGGCTGACCAAGTCATTTATTTGGGTTCGTTGGCACGAGTGCGCGTCTCCGCATACGCTTGAATCGCAACTGATTCAGTATCTTCAACCCGCGTTCAATACTCAGGGCAGGGCAACCGATGACGCCTAGCCTTTCGACCGAGGTGAGACGTGGCCTCACAAGCAACCACCCCTTCATGTCATGACCACAGAACAACGCCTTCTGGACCTTGGTATCGAGCTGCCGGCAAGCAGTGGCCCGGCAGGAAACTATGCCGCCGCAGCGCGTTCGGGCAATTTGTTGTTCCTGTCTGGCAAAGCGCCACTGCCGCTGAATAACGTGAAGCCGCGCGGTCGCTTGGGCCGCGAGTATTCCGCTGAGGATGGCTACCAGTTTGCCCGCTCCGCCTGCCTGGATTTGCTGGCGACGGTGAGGGCAACGCTCGGAGATCTGGACAAAGTGGTGCGCATCGTCGAGTTGCACGGGTCGTTGAATACGACGCCGGACTTTGAAGACCACGCCAGGGTCTTGGATGGCGCCTCCGACCTGCTCCTGGAGGTATTTGGATCCGCCGGTCTCCATGCCAGGTCTGTCATCGGCGCGGTGTCACTTAGGAACGGGGTGCCACTCACGGTGAAGGCCACCATCGAATGTCGGCCCGAGTGAAGCTGTCCCGGCGGCGGCGTCAGGCCTCGCCGTCCCAGTAATCCAGCCCCGCCTCGCGCCGCTGCAGCAGGCGCAGGTCCGTCGAGAACACGCCGACCTTGCCCGAGTCCGGGTATTCGCAGACCTCCGGCCTCTCCAACGTGCTGATGCTGAGGTAGTGCAGCGGCGCGCTCGAGGTGTTGACGATGTGGTGCGGGTACTCTGGCCCCGGCGGGATGGTGATGACGTCGCCGGCCTTGATGGGCACCAGCTCTCCAGCCACGCGCAGCGTGCCCTCGCCTTGCAGCACGATGAACATCTCCTCCTCCGCGTGGTGGAGGTGGTAGGGGCAGCTCATCTGGCCGGGCGCGACGATGTCGAAGCTGGCGCCGAGCTTCTTCGCTGCGGTGCCCTTGGTCAGGCTGGCGGACTCGCTGTCGTAGCGCGGCGCGCGCACGAAGCGCTCGCGCGGCACGTCGTTGAAATTGCGGATCAAGCGCTCGCGCAGCTCGGCGGGTGTGGTCATGCAGAAGCTCCTGGGACAATCGCGGTGTGAACCCGCCCGTGCATCTTCCAGAACCTTCCGCCGACCTGCAATCCGCTGCACACCAGGTCCTGTCAGCAGTTTTCGGCTACACGGCCTTCCGCGGCCAGCAGGCGGAGATCGTCGAGCAGGTGGCCGCCGGCGGCGACGCGCTGGTGCTCATGCCCACGGGCGGCGGCAAAAGCCTGTGCTACCAGGTGCCGGCCATCGTGCGCCACACGCGCGGCCAGGGGGTGGCCATCGTCGTCAGCCCGCTGATCGCGCTGATGCACGACCAGGTCGGCGCGCTGGAAGAAGCCGGCGTGCATGCCGCCTTCCTGAACAGCAGCCAGACCGGCGAGGAGGCCAGCCGCATCGAGCGCGAAATGATGAGCGGGCGCCTGACGCTGCTGTACGCCGCGCCCGAACGGCTCACCACGCCGCGCTTCCTGGCCCAGCTCGAGTCGCTTCGGGAGCGCTGCCTGCTGTCGATGTTCGCCATCGACGAGGCGCATTGCGTCAGCCAGTGGGGGCACGACTTCCGCTCGGAGTATTTGCAGCTGAGCCTGCTGCACGAGCGCTTCCCCGAGGTGCCGCGCATCGCGCTGACGGCCACGGCCGACGACCTGACGCGCGCCGACATCATCCAGCGCCTGCAGCTGCAGGACGCGCGCGTCTTCATCAGCAGCTTCGACCGGCCCAACATCCGCTACCTCATCGCCGAGAAGACCGCCTCGCCGCGCGAGCAGCTGCTGCGCTTCGTGCGCGATGAGCATGAAGGCGAGGCCGGCATCGTCTACTGCCAGAGCCGCAAGAAGGTCGACGAGACGGCGGTGTGGCTGGAGAGCGAGGGCATCAAGGCCCTGCCGTATCACGCCGGCCTGGACGCCGACGTGCGCCGCCGCCACCAGGACCGCTTCCTGCGCGAGGAAGGCCTGGTCATGGTGGCCACCATCGCCTTCGGCATGGGCATCGACAAGCCCGACGTGCGCTTCGTCGCCCACCTGGACCTGCCCAAGAACATCGAGAGCTACTACCAGGAGACCGGCCGCGCCGGCCGCGACGGCGCGCCGGCCGAGGCCTGGATGACCTATGGCCTGGCGGACGTCGTCAACCAGCGCCGCATGATCGACGACAGCCCGGCCGACGAAGTCTTCAAGCAGGGCCAGCGCGGCAAGCTGGACGCGCTGCTGGCGCTGGCCGAGGCGACGGACTGCCGGCGCGTGCGGCTGCTGGGTTACTTCGGCGAAGAGAGCATCCGCTGCGGCAACTGCGACAACTGCCTGAACCCGCCGCAGACCTGGGACGGCACCGAGGCCGCCCGCAAGCTGCTGAGCTGCATCTACCGMTTCCACCAGCGCGGCSARCGCTTCGGCGCCGGCCACCTSATCGACGTGCTGCGCGGCAAGRCGACCGACAAGACCAAGCAGTACGGGCACGACAGGCTGTCTACCTGGGCCGTCGGGGCCGACCTGTCCGAGCAGCAATGGCGGGCCGTGCTGCGCCAGCTGATCTCGCTGGGCCATGTGGCGGCCGAGGGGGAATTCAACACGCTGGCGCTGCAGGACAGCGCGCGCTCGGTGCTCAAGGGCGAGGTGGAGTTGCGCCTGCGCGAGGCCGAGGAGAAGAAGCCGCGCGGCAAGGCCTCACGCGGCAGCACGGGCAAGCCCAAGGTCGACCCGGCGCTGGGCCTGGATGCCGAGGCCCAGGAGCGCTTCGAGGCGCTGAAGTCCTGGCGCTCCGAGGTGGCCAAGGAGCATGGGCTGCCGGCTTATGTGATCTTCCAGAACACGACGCTGGCCGAGATGGCGCGGCAGGTGCCGGGCGACCTGGTGGAACTGGGCGAGATCAGCGGCGTGGGCGCCAAGAAGCTTGAGGCTTACGGCGCAGAGATCCTCAGGGTGCTGGGACGTTGATGGAACAGCCGATCACCGGCTTTCATCGAGACGAAGAGGGCCACTGGGTCGCCGAACTGGCCTGTGGCCACAACCAGCACACGCGCCACGACCCGCCCTGGCAGAACAGGCCCTGGACGCAGACGCCCGAGGGCCGGGCCGGCGTGCTGGGTCAGCAGTTGAACTGCCTCAAGTGCGACCAGGCCGCACCGAGGGATAGGCCTTAGCGCACGCTGCCGGTGCCTGCCGCCGCCACCTGGGTGCCGTCGGCTGCCGCGTCCCGCTTGCCGACGATGACGACGCGCGGCAGCTGCTGCACCTCGGCCGTCGTGTCGGCGGTGCGCGAGCCTTCGATGACCACACGTTCAAGCACGACGGTCGGCTCGGCCGGCGCGGTGATGGTCATCCAGGTGGCGCCGGTCAGCGCGACCAGCGCGACGAGGACGGCGGCGCTGGCGGCTTGCAGGCGAGTGGTGTGGGTGGTGGTGGTGCTGATGCGGTTCATGTGGCGCTCCCGTGTTCGATGGAGCGGACTTTGCGCGCCGAGGGTGGGCGCGTCTGCGGGTTTGCGATAGGTCGCCACTTTTCGCGGATGAATTGCAGCTAGCGGCGATGACGGTCCTAATCAAACCTATGGGCGACGTCGGGTGGCCCTTCACGCCGAGCCCGCATACTCCGCGCGCTCAATCTAGGGAGAGACAGACATGGCACGCGGCAACGACGTCCAGCTGGGCGGCATCACGGACCTGAACCTGCTGGCGGACATCAAGCCAGGCTTTGTCGACGCACTGGAAGTGCTCACCTATGTGGACCGGTTGCGCAAGGTGCTGCGCACGCTGAATGGCCTGCGCCTGGGCTCACGCGAATCGAGCGCGCCGGCCTCGCCGTACACCGACATCGTCGCCCGCTGGCGCATCGTCCACTCCTTCCGCTGGAGCATCGTCGACGGTGTGAACGGGGCGCCCGACCGCCTGCTGCTCAGCGTCAACTTCGACGGCGGCTGGGAGCCGTACATGCGGGTCATCTGGGACCAGCTCGGCTCCACGCTGGACCTGATGCTCTGCCATACCGAGGGCTACACGCTGTCGCGCGATTGCAGCTTCGAGACCTATGCGCGCTGGGTGCGGGCGCACGAGGTGTCGGCGGACTTTCTGTTCATCGAGTCCGGCCGCAGCGTGGGCGACGGCGAATACCTCGCCAGGCTGGAGGCCGCCCAGCGCGGCCGCGCCAACGAGCTGGCGTTCAACCGCCTGCGCGCGCCGGCCTCCGGCGAGACGCAGCCGCTGCCCACCGGCGACAAGGAGCGCTTTGCGATGGCCGCGCGTGGCCTGGTGCCGCTGGCGGGCCTGTTCACGCTGCAGCGCTTCTTCGGCGCCCAGGCGGCCGACCGCGCCTGCCTGCTGCGCGCCACGCACGACGTGCTGTTCGAGCTGTGCGAGCTGGACACGGTCAAACAGTTCCCCAGTGACGGCGGCAAGACGCCCGGCGGCGCGCTGCGCCAGCGCCACTACGAGATGCTGGGCTGGTTCGAGCAGCCGCTGCCCGAGCCGGAAGTCAAAGCCCGCGCGCTGTCGCTCAAGCCCGGCGACCTGCAGTGCTGCCTGCTGACCAAGCCGCCCGGCAACCGCGGCGGCCTGGTGCTGCTGCGCGTGGCCCAGCCGTCCCAGGCCGTCGCCTGGCTCAGTACCGCGCCCGTGCAGCGCGACAACGAGGACGCCGCGCAGTTGAATGTCTGGCGCCAGGTCGCGCTGACGCTGGCTGGCCTAAAGGCGCTGGGCATCCCGGCCGCGCGGCTGGAGCGCTTCCCGCAAGCCTTCAAGGAGGGCATGGCCGCCCGCGCCGGCCTGCTGGGCGACGTGCGCCACAACCACCCGGCGCACTGGGTGCTGGCGCCCCACGTCAACGGCATCGACCGCATCGACCCCGCGAATGCCCACGTCCTCGTGCAACTGCGCTTCCCGGCGGTGGAGCCGGGCGAGGCCTTCACGGTCGCCGACGAGCAGCGCCTGCGCGCGCTGGCCGACGCGCTGACCGTGGGCACCGGCCTGGCGCTGATGGCCATCGAGCCCATGCGCAGCAACGCCGCCGACAAGGAGCACTTCGGCTTCAAGGACGGCATCAGCCAGCCCGTGCTGGGCGGCGAAGCCTCGGGGCAGTCCTGGGACGACAGGGTCAAAACGGGGGAGGTGTTGCAGGGTTTCCCGACCGAGCGCGACAAGGGCTATGCCGTGCCCGAGCAGCCCGACGCGCTGCTGGACCGCGGCAGCTTCCTGGTCGTGCGCAAGCTGCGCCAGTACACCGGCCGCTTCAGCCGCCGCACTTATCAAGAAGCCAGGAAGATCGGCCTGGACCACGACCTCGTGCTGGCCAAGCTGATGGGCCGCTTCCAGGACGGCCGCCCGCTGGCGTCACCCGACGCGCCCGACACCACCAACGACTTCAACTACGTCAAGGACGCGCAAGGCTCGGCCTGCCCCTTCCACTCGCACATCCGCCGCGTCAACCCGCGCGACCTAGGCGGTACGGCGTTCGCCAGGAACCGCATGCCGCGCATCCTGCGCCGCGGCATGAGCTATGGCGCGCCCGTGCATGCCGACGCGCCGGACGACGATGACCGCGGCCTGATCTTCATGGCCTACAACGCCCACTTGGCCGAGCAGTTCGAGGTCGTGCAGCACTGGGTGGCCGGCGGCAATGCCAGCGGCGGCTATTCGGCGCAGAGCGACCCCCTGCTCGGTGTTGTCGACGGCAGCGCCGGCCCGCGCCTGTTCCCCTTCGAGCATGCCGGCAAGCCCTACGAGATCGACCTCGGCCCCGAGCCCTTCGTCACGCTGCAATGGGGCGCCTATTTCTACGTGCCTTCGATCGCCGCGCTGAAGTCGCTGCCGGGTCTGGTCGAGCTGCCCCTGCCGCTGCCGGCGCCCACGCCGGTGCCCGAGCGCGCGCCCAACCCGCAAGACCTGCTGGCCTGGCAGCGCTGGCTGGAAGACACCACCACCCGCGACAGCGCCTGGGCCTGGGTGCGCGCCCAGCCCGGCGGCGTCGTCGACACGGCCTACGGCGTGCTGGTGGGCGCGGCCGAGCGCGTCTGCGAAGTGCTGAGGAACGCCCCCGATCGCTACTCCAACAGCGGCTACGGCGAGCGCATGCACGACTCCATCGGCGTGGGCTACCTGGGCCTGGACGACGACACCGGCCACCGCGAGCAGGCCCCCGTCATCAACGCCGCCATCGAGGCCTACAGCGAGGCGCAGTGCTATGCCACGGCCTATCAGGTCGCCAAGGCCGGCCTGGTGCAGCTGAAGAAGGAGGCGCGCGAACTGCTGGCCGCCTTCCCAGAAAGCCAGACACCGAAGGACTTGCCCACCGACACGCCGCTGGACTTCGAGCGCCTCAGCGAAGGCGTGCTGGCCGCGCTGTGCAAGGCCTGGTTCGGCCAGCCCGACGGGCGCCGCATCTGGGGCACGGAGTTCCATGCCGAGGCTCCCGCGCACGGTGTTGCGCCGCGTTGCCCGCGCGACCTGTTCAAGGTGTCGCGCCATGTCTTCGGGCCTTACCCGACCGATGCGGTGAAGGCCGAGGGCCGTGCCGCCGGCAAGCGTTTCACGGCGGCGGTGGAAGCCTGGCTGGCCGAGACCCAGTCCAGTGGAGTGCAGCTGCCGCCGCTGGCGCAGAAGATCGTCGCCGCCGCGAAAGCCTTGCCCGACGCGACGCCCGACCTGCCCGCACGCACGCTGGCCGGCATCATGCTGGGCTTCCCGCCCACCACGCACGCCAACCTGCTGACCGTGCTGGCTGCCTGGGTGCAGACACGCAAGCTCTGGGAGCTGCAGCCGCAGTGGAACGAGGTGAAGCCGGACGCGCAGACCGGCCTGCGTCCCTACGCCGAGGCCGTCGCCCGCCTGCGCCCGACCATGGTCGCGACGCTGAACCAGCGCCCCACGCCCTTCCAGATCTGGCGCAAGGCCCGCGTGGCGCACAAGCTGGGCCAGGTGAATGTCGAGCCGGGCCGCGTCGTCGTCGTCGGCCTGGGCTCGGCCACACAGCAAGACCCTTTGCGCCACCACGTCGCCTTCGGCGGCGACCGCGCCGACCCCCAAGGCCCGCCACCGCACGCCTGCTCGGGCTACGGCATGGGCATGGGCGTGATGCTGGGTGTGGTCGCGGCGGTGCTGGACGCCGGGGTGATGCGGTTCACGGGGGCGCCGACGGTGGTGGCGTTGGCGGTGTGAAGACCCGCATCATGTACATCGAGTGCAAGGCCGGCGGCCTTGTCGGGCCTGCGCGCATCGGCCGCGTGACCTTCTCCAAGACCGGCGCCACGCTGTACTACGCCGGCAAGTCCTTCCAGAGTCTCAAGGGCAGCGGCTTCAAGTCGAACTACTTCGACGTGGAGACCGGTGAGCCCTACTGGATCTCAGGGCCGCACAAGGATGGCGGTGATGCGCTCTACGCCACGCATGTGAAGCCGGAGGTCGATGCGGACGTGCGCGAGGAGTACTGGACCGAGATTCGCGGGCTGCCGGTGCCGCCGGTCAGTGCTTGATGCGGATGAACGTCGAGATCACGTACTTGTCCCCCGACTCCGGCTTGTGCCCGCAGTGCATGTAGTTCCACCCGGCCGGGAATAGGACGAGCTGGCCCGCCTTGGGCGCGATCTTCAGTCCCTGGTGGAAGAACTCGGTTTCGCCGCCGCGCTCGACATCGTTCAGGTACAGCACCATCGCCACCACCCGGTCGCCGCTGGGGCCGCCTACGGAGTCGGCATGCCATTTGAAATGGCCCTCTCCACGGGGATACATCTGGATCTTGTAGCCGGTGGCCTGCAGGTCGAAGAACTGCAGGATGGGGCTGCGCGACAGGTAATGGGCGATGCAGGCCTGGATGCGCGGGTGGATGCGCTGGAAGAGGTCTCGCCAGGGGCCGTCGTGCAGGATCTCCAGATCCCAGGAGCGCTTGGTCTGCTCAGCGAGAGCCGCCTGCCCGGGCGCGCCGGTGCGGCCCGGCCGCTTGCCCTCGTCGTGGTCGAAGCGCTCGATGACGGCGCGGCACAGGGGCTCGTCCAGGCCGGGGTAGAGGGTGATGAAGTCGCGGTCGTAGAGCGGAGTCGTCATGGCAGGCCGCGGATCCTAAGGTCGCGGCCTGCGGGGCGTTCAGCCTCTTTGCGTCGATGGATACGCGGAATCCGAGCAAGCCGGCGCCCACATTGCGCGGGCGCCGGCTGGTCGGTGGGTCAGCAGCTGACCTTCGCGAAGTTCGTCCCCGCCCCGGCCGCCGCCGGCAGCTTCTGCTTCACGCAGGACGGTGCCTGCAGCGAGTAGCTGTAGGGGATGCCGAGCGGGAAGTTGGCGGTGGTGACCCAGTCGGTGGCGTCGCGCGACGGCGACGAGCCGCTGGCCACCCAGGTGATGCCGTAGGTCGCGAAATCGGCCGGGCTGGCGATGTTGTTGCTGCGCAGCTGCCAGTAGCCAATGGACGAGCTGTCGCGCGAGGTCACCGGGTTCTGAGCGTTCTCGAACCAGTTGCCCTCGATCAGCGAGTAGCCGCCCATGCGGATGTTGGCGCCCGAGGTCTTCACGCCGCTGTAGAGGTTGTTGTACAGGTGGGTGTAGCCGGCGCGCTGCAGTGGCAGGCGCGAGTTCACGTCCTTGTAGTAGTTGTGGTGGAAGGTGATGTAGCGGTCGCTGGCGTCGCTGTCGCTGGAACCGATCAGGCCGACCTTCTGGTGGTCGTGGATGTAGTTGTACGAATAGGTGATGTGGTGGGCGCCGGCCTTGCTGTCGACGAGGCCGTCGAACTCCAGGTCGCCCGCGCCACTGCATTCCTTCAGGCTGCTGAACAAGGTGTTGTGGTCCACCCAGATATAGCCCGGGATGCCGCCGCTCTGGCCTTCGATGCCGATGGCGTCGATGGAGCCGGGCAGCAGGCCAATGGTCATGTTGCGGATGATGATGTTCTGCGCTGCGGCCTTGATGGCGAGGCCGAAGTTGGCCGCCGAGCCGTTGGCGCCTTCGATGGTCACGTTGTTCTTGTTCTTGATCTCGACGACGGTGCCGGCGGGCTTCTGCCACTGCGCGCAGGAGTCGGTGATGGCGCCGAAGTTGAACGTGCCCGTGTAGCGCAACACCAGGCCCGAGCTGCCGTCGTAGGCATTGAGGGCCGCCTGCATTTGCGCGGCGGTGCTGACCGTCACGGCGGTCTTGGCGCCGCCGCCGGTCACGGTGCCGGCATAGCCGCCGCTGGCGCCGGCCGGGGCGGGTGCGGGCGTCGGGGCCGGTGTAGGTGCAGGGGTTGGGGCAGGGGTTGGGGCAGGCGTGGGCGCCGGCGTCGGCGCGGGGGTAGGAGCGGGGCTGCCCACGGGACCGACGGCGCACTTCTTGGTGATGCCGGGGTTGGGGTCCGAGCCGAAGGTGGCCACGGTGCAGGCGATGTCGCCGCTCAGGTTCTTGATGACCCATTTGTCCTTGATGCCGAAGGACACCGGCCGCGTGGCGGTGCCGGCCTTGCAGATTTCGCCCTGGTCGGCGCATTTCGAATAGCCCGAGGGCCAGTCCACCGCGTGGGCAGCCGAGGCGGCCAGCAGCAGCGACACGGCCGTGCCAGCGGCAGCGGCGGACCGGGTGGTCGGCAGCGGCGGGGGAGTGATCTTGTTCATGGGTTTGTCTCCTGTCGTTGTGGCGGCGCGGTATCCATCCAGGCACGCGCAGCCTGCTTCGCGTGCGGGCCTGGAGCGCGCCGACGCGAGAGCGGTGTGGTGGGAGGAACCAGTGCCGACGTCAGGTCGCAACCGGTCGATCCGCGCGCTGGGGCGCGGCGACGTCAGGTCGGCGCAGCAAGGCTGCCGCGCATCGCGGGGCAACTATGAAACATCGTTCTGATTTTGTGGATACGCGGTTTCATGTAGCCCGCTATGGGGACTGGAAAGTCGTAACTTCCGTGCGTCAGGCGTCACGAAGGCGTTGCGCTCGCTCGCTGAATCCCCGCATGCCCATGCGCTCGAACTCACCCCGCGCCCGCTCCAGCGCGGCCTGCCAGCCGTCGTCCAGCTTCAGCTCGGCTTCCAACAGCGCTGTCACTGCGGCCTCGTGATCGGACTGCCGCTGCTCGCCCGCGCCCCGGGCCAGCGCCAGGTAGCGCCGCGCCTGCGCCGCATCACCCGCGTTCGCCGCCAACCGTGCCGCGGCGCGGTAGGCCATCGCCCCGCCTATCCAGTCGTGCTGGCGGCCACGCTTGAGCGCCAGGGCGACGTGGCGGCGCGCCGCGACGGCGTCGCCTTGCGCGGCCAGCATGTCGGCCAGCCAGCCATGGTTGAAGCTGCTGTAGAGGCCACCGCCGCGCGGTGCGAGCCAGGCGGTGGCGTCGCGCACGCGCTGCAGCGCGGCCGGGTCGGCTTCGTGCTTCCAGGCGCCATAGGCCCCGGCGGCCTGGCCCATGGCACAGGTGAACATGCTGCGCACCTGAGCGCCCACGCGGTGGGCCACGGCCGCAGCGTCGCACGCCTCTGCCCAATGGCCCTGCCACAGGAAGACGGCGGCACGCCAGCCCTGCATGCTGGCCTCCACCGCGTGGCCGCTGCCGTCGAAGGGCGCCAGCGCCTCGGCAAAGATCTCGTGGGCCTGCTGGAAACGGCCCTGGTCGGCCAGCACGTAGGCGCGGCAGCACAGCGAGAAGGACAGGCCGATGCGGTTGACGGCGCTTTTGCTGGCGCGGGGGCGCTGGCGGGCGATGGCCAGGTCCAGCATGGGCAGGGCGTCGTCGTAGTGGGCGGCGGCGGCCTGCAGCTGGCCGACGGTGCCCGGCAACTGGGCCAGCAGCGCGTGGTCGCCGCATTCCTGCGCCTTGGCGACGGCGGCGCGCGCATGGCGCAGGCTGTCGCGCGTCTCGCCCAGCGCGTAGCCGACGTAGGCCAGCCAGTATTCGGTGCGGGCGACGACGCCCGGCTCGCCGTCGGCCTGGGCGAGCACGGCCGCGTGCTTGAGCACGCGCAGGTCGTCGCGGGAGGCGTCGAACACGCAGGCCATGCCCAGGCGCTGGGCGACGGCGATCCAGCGGCGGCGCCGGCCGGCGTCATCGGGCAGGAACTCCAGCGCGGCCAGCGCGGCGCGGAACTGCTTCTTGGCGCGGTCCAGCGCCGAGGCGGCCAGGGCCTGGTCGCCGGCGGCCTCGGCATGCAGGCCGGCGGCGGGCCAGTCGTTGGCGGCGGCGGCGTGATAGGCCAGCTGTTCGTGCAACTGGCCCTCGGCGCCGCCGCGCGCGGCCAGCTCGGTGCTGATGCGCTGGTGCAGGGCCTGGCGCTCGTGCAGGCCGGTGGCTTCGTAGACGACGTCGCGCGTGATGCCGTGCTTGAAGCGCAGGTGGCCGGGCGCCTGGTCGGGGAAGATGAAGTCCTGCCCGGCCAGCGCGCGCACGGCGGGGTGCTGCTCGCCGCAGCCGGACAAGGCCTCCAGCAGCCAGACCGGGATGACATTGCCGATCACGGCGGCCAGCCGCACCAGCCGCGCCTGCTCCAGCGGCAGGCGGCCGACGCGCGATTCGACCAGGGCGGCCAGCCAGGCCGAGCTGCTCTGGCCCTGGACGAAGCTGTCGCCGGCATCGGCCGCAGCGTGGCAGAGCTCCTCGATGAAGAGCGGGTTGCCGCCGGCATGGCGCAGCACCTCGGCGGCGAGGAAGGGGTCGACCTGGGGCGCCAGCTGCTGCACCGCGCGGGCAGATTCGCGCTCCGTCAGCGGCGGCAGCTCGATGATCTGCGCTCCGTCGTCACGGGCGGCGGGCAGAGCGGGCTCGGGCCGGCTGGCCGTCAGCAGCAGCAGCGGCAGGCCCTGCGCGGCGGCGATGGTGCGCAGCCGGTGCATCAGGCGCAGGGAGGCGTCGTCGGCCCATTGCAGGTCGTCGATGAAGACGAGCTGCGCCTCGCGCCGCGCCAGCGCCAGCAACAAGGCGAGCAGGGCATCGGCGCGCTGGCTCGGTGCGCTGTGCTGGGCGGCGGCCAGCTCGGGCGGCGGGTCGGTCATGCCGTCCATGCCGCGCAGCATTTGCAAGAAGGGTTGCAGCGGCTCGGCGCTGAGGTAGCTTTCGCAGTAACCGCGGTGGAGGCGGCAGATCTGGCCGGCCTGGTTGGCCGCGCGCCACAGGAACTCCTCGGTCAGCCGCGTCTTACCGACGCCGGCGCCGGCGCGCAGGCCCAGCCACAGCGTGCGGCCGCCCAGCGTGCGCACGAGCGCCGCGTCCAGCGCCGCCCGCTCGGCCTCGCGGCCAACAAAGGGCGCCAGACCGCGGCGCATGCTGGCCTCGAAGCGGCGGCTCACGGCCGCGCGGCCGAGCACGCGGTAGGCCGCCAGCGGCGTCGCGCGGCCACGCAGTTGCAGCGTGAAGCGCGGGCCGGTCTCGAAGAACTGGCTCTGCAGGCCCAGGCTGTCCTCGCTGGCGATGATCTCGTCGGCCCGCGCCGCTTCGGACAGCCGCGCGGCGATGTTGGGTGCGTTGCCCAGCAGCTCGAAGCGGCCGCGCATCTGGTCGCCCTCGTTGACGAGGACGATGCCGGCATGGACGCCGCTGTGCAGCGTCAGGCCACGGAACTCGGCCGGCCGCGGGCCCGGCGGCATGATGCCGCGCACGGCGGCGTGCAGCTCCAGCGCGGCCTCGGTGGCGCGGCGGCCGTCGTCCTCGCGCACCTCGGGATGGCCGAAGACGGCCAGCATGCCGTCGCCCTGGATGCGCGCGATGACGCCGCCGTGGTGGGGCACGATGCGCTCGTAGAACTCGCGCAGGCTCGTCAGCATGGCCGAGTAGTGCTCGGCCTCCATCCACTCGGCCATGGCCGTGGAGCCGCTCAGGTCGACGAAGAGCAGGGTCAGCAGCCGGCGCTGACCGGTCGCGCTGGGAGCGCCAGCGGGGGCGAAGGGAACAGGGGTCTCGGTCACTGCACCCGTCAAGCCAGCTCAGGCCGGCAGCGGTTGGAAATCCGTGTCGGCCACGGTGCGCGGCGCGTCCGGGGGCAGGTCTTCCTCGCGCAGGCCGAGGTAGATGGGTTCGCCGTTGCGGCGGTGGATGTTGATCTTGGCGTTGTAGACGCGGTGGATCAGGCCGTGCTTGTCGGCGATCTGGTATTCGCTGATGCCCCACAGGCCCGTGGCGTCGCGCCGGCCGGTCAGGTAGCAGGCGATCTCGTCGACCTCCGAGCCGGCCAGGCGCAGGCCGTTCAGGCTGCGCAGCGGCGCGCGCGTGCGCTCGACGAAGTCCAGGCTATCGATGCGCACGTCGTCGCCGGTGGCTTCGTCGTGCATCAGCGTGTTGAACTTGCCGACCAGGATCTGGCCCGGCTGGGCGTTCTCCACCATGCGCGCCAGCTCGATGGTGACCTGGCCGACCAAGTAGCTGAACGAGGTCGGGTTGAGGCCTTCGGATTGGTAGAACTCGTAGTGCGAGCCGACGTGAAAGCAGGCACGCAGGCGCGGCACGGACTCCGGGCGCGTGGCTCGTTCCTGGGCCAGCGCGTTGTCGGCCAGGATGAACTGCATCAGCTGATACAGCTCCACATTGGCCTCGACACCGCGCATGCGGTTCCAGATGTAGAAGCCGTCGCCCGTCGTCGTGCGAGCGAAATTGATGTTGATTTCCTGGGCCAGCAGCTTGGCGTAGGCGGCGTTGACCGAGCAGGACAAGCTGTTCAGCTGCACGACCTGTTGAAGCGGTGTCAGCAGCGAGAAGCCGACGGCGTCGAACAGGATGACGGCGCGGTCTTCCACCAGGCGCACGCCGTAGCGCGCGGCGATGGCCGCGATCAGCGGCAGGCCCAGGCCCTTCTCGGGGGCGAAGGGCAGTTCGATGAAGCGCGGCGCCACGCCCAGGGCGGCGCTGACTTCGTCGAAGGCGTGGGCGTCGAGGTGCTCCTGGTTGGACAGCAGCTTGTCCAGCAGGCGCGCGCGCCGTGTCAGCTCGGCCGGCGGCAGGTTGCCGTCGCCCAGCGCGAACTCGGTCAGCATGGGGTGGGGCGCGACGATGGCGCGCAGGCCACGGGCCTCGGGCGTCCAGCCGAAGAGGAGGTTGTCGCCCAGGTTCCACAGCGAGTAGAGGGCCTGGTCCAGCAGGATGATGTTGTCGCGCAGCTGGTTTTCGCTCAGGCCTGCCGGGGCCGGATAAGCCATGAAGCCATCCAGCCAGGAACGGCGTTGGCGCAGCTCTTCTTTCACAAGCGGGCTCCGATAAGAAGCCCGATTGTCTTTCACAGAAACGGCTTTTGCCGCGAGAGACAAGCCGACTCGGCGGCGCAGTTCAGGCTAACGGCCTGCTGCGCCGGCGACTCGGCTCGTGGTTTCGTCGTCAAAGACATGCTCATGCGGCTCAGGCGCGGCGGGCGATGACGGTGACGCGGGGCAGTTGAGCGATCTCGCGCACGGCATAACCGGTGACGACGACGCGCGGCAGTTGAGCCACTTCCTTGACCGCCTTGCCGGTGATGACGACGCGGGGCAGCTTCTGCACTTCCACGGGGGCGGCGCTGGCGGCGAAGGCGGTGAAGGCAAAGGCGGCAACAGCGGCGGCCTGGATCAGAACGGTGGTCTTCATGGTGCTTCCTTCGGGGTATGCACAGCGGGATTGCTGTGTCGATGGAAGGAGTTTCGGCAACGAACCCTTGCTTCGCCAGGCCGCTGCGATGAAGCGCAAGAGCCGCGTGCTGAGCTGCGGGCGACGGCGATGAAGCGTCCGCCTATCATGGCCGGTTCGCTTGTAGACATTGCCATGCCCCACCCGGATTTGCCCGCAGTTCCCGAATCCCGCTTCATCCGCGTGCGCGGTGCGCGCACCCACAACCTGAAGAACATCGACGTCGACCTGCCGCGCCATGCGCTGGTCGTCATCACCGGCCTGTCAGGTTCTGGCAAGTCGTCGCTAGCGTTCGACACGCTCTACGCCGAAGGCCAGCGGCGCTATGTGGAGAGCCTGTCCAGCTACGCGCGGCAGTTCCTGCAGCTGATGGACAAGCCCGATGTGGACATCATCGAGGGCCTGTCCCCGGCGATCTCCATCGAGCAGAAGGCGACCAGCCACAACCCGCGCTCCACCGTCGGCACGGTCACCGAGATCCACGACTACCTGCGCCTGCTCTATGCCCGCGCCGGCACGCCTTTCTGCCCCGACCACGACCTGCCGCTGGAGGCGCAGTCCGTCAGCCAGATGGTGGACGCCGTGCTGGCCATGCCCGACGAGAGCAAGCTGATGCTGCTGGCGCCGGTCGTGCGCGACCGCAAGGGCGAGTTCGTCGAACTCTTCCAGGAGCTGCAGGCCCAGGGCTATGTGCGCTTTCGCGTCGACGGCGCCACGGTCGAGGCGCCTGAGATCCCGGCGCTGAAGAAGACCGAGAAGCACGACATCGATGTCGTCATCGACCGCGTCAAGCTGCGTGCCGATTCGCACGATCAGTTGCGCCAGCGACTGGCCGAGAGTTTCGAGGCGGCGCTGCGGCAGGCCGAGGGCCGGGCGCTCGTCATGAACATGGACAGCGACCAGACGACGCTGTTCTCCAGCAAGTTTGCCTGCCCGGTCTGCTCCTACTCGCTGCCCGAACTGGAGCCGCGCCTGTTCTCGTTCAACTCGCCGGTGGGTGCCTGCCCGAGCTGTGAGGGCCTGGGCCAGGTCACCGTGTTCGACGCCGACCGCGTGGTCGCCTTCCCGACGCTGAGCCTGGCCAGCGGTGCCGTCAAGGGCTGGGACCGCCGCAACCCCTATACCTTCTCGCTGCTGGAGTCGGTGGCGGCGCACTACAAGTTCGACGTCGAGGCGCCGTGGGAAAGCCTGCCGCCGGCCGCGCAGGACGTGCTGTTGCGCGGCTCAGGCACCGAGGACATCAGCTTCGTCTACCAGGCCGAGACGGCTTCGGGCAAGAAGCGCAGCGTCAAGCGCCAGCATCCCTTCGAAGGCATCCTGCCCAATCTGCAGCGCCGCTTCAAGGAGACCGACTCGGCCGCCGTGCGCGAGGACCTGGCCCGCTACATGGCCGCCAAGCCCTGCACGGCCTGCGAGGGTTCACGCCTGCGCCGCGAGGCCCGCAATGTGGTGCTGCAGCCGGCAGACGCGCCGCCCGGCGTGCGCGGCCGGCCGATCTTCGAGGTCGAGCATTCGACACTGCGCGAATGCCTGGACTACTTCGAGACACTCAAGCTCAAGGGCAACAAGGCCGACATCGGCGACAAGGTCGTGCGCGAGATCGCGTCGCGGCTGCGCTTCCTGAACGACGTGGGCCTCAACTACCTGAGCCTGGACCGCAGCGCCGACACATTGTCCGGCGGCGAGGCCCAGCGCATCCGCCTGGCCAGCCAGATCGGCTCCGGCCTGACCGGCGTCATGTATGTGCTGGACGAGCCCAGCATCGGCCTGCACCAGCGCGACAACGACCGGCTCATCGCCACGCTGCGCCGTCTGCGCGACCTGGGCAACTCGGTCCTGGTCGTCGAACATGACGAGGACGCCATCCGCGCTGCCGACTGGGTGCTGGACCTCGGCCCCGGCGCCGGCGTGCATGGCGGCCACATCATGTCGCAGGGCACGCCCGCCCAGGTGGCGGCCGACCCGAACTCGCTGACAGGCCGCTACCTCAGCGGCGCCGTGCGCATCGAAGTGCCCACCCAGCGCCACAAGGTGGCCGAGGGCCAGCAGAGGTTGCGCATCGTCAACGCGCGCGGCAACAACCTCAAGGGCGTCACGGTCGACATTCCGGTGGGCGTGCTGACCTGCGTGACCGGCGTGTCCGGCTCGGGCAAGAGCACGTTGGTCAACGACACGCTCTACGCCGCCGTCGCCAAGAAGCTCTACAACAGCCATGCCGACCCGGCCGCCTACGACGAGATCGAGGGCCTGGACGCCTTCGACAAGGTCATCAACGTCGACCAGAGCCCCATCGGCCGCACGCCGCGCTCCAACCCGGCGACGTACACGGGCCTGTTCACCCCCATCCGCGAGCTGTTCGCCGAGATGAACACGGCGCGCGAGCGCGGCTACGGCCCGGGGCGCTTCAGCTTCAACGTCGCCGGCGGCCGCTGCGAGGCCTGCCAGGGCGACGGCGTGCTGAAGGTGGAGATGCACTTCCTGCCGGATGTCTACGTGCCCTGCGACGTCTGCCACGGCCGGCGCTACAACCGCGAGACGCTGGAGGTGCTCTACAAGGGCAAGAACATCACCGACGTGCTGAACATGACGGTGGAGGACGCCTTCAACCTGTTCAACGCCGTGCCGGCACTGGCGCGCAAGCTGCAGACGCTGCTGGACGTGGGCCTGGGCTATGTGAAGCTGGGCCAGAGCGCGACCACGCTGTCCGGCGGCGAGGCGCAGCGCGTGAAGCTGGCGTTGGAGCTGAGCAAGCGCGACACGGGCCGCACCCTCTACATCCTGGACGAGCCGACGACCGGCCTGCACTTCGCCGACATCGCCCTGCTGCTGAAGGTGCTGCACCAGCTGCGCGACGCGGGCAACACCATTGTCGTCATCGAGCACAACCTGGACGTCATCAAGACGGCCGACTGGCTCATCGACATGGGCCCGGAGGGCGGTGCCGGCGGCGGCCAGCTGCTGGTGGCCGGCACGCCGGAGGACGTGGCGGCCTGCGAGGCCAGCCACACGGGGCGTTACCTGGCGCCCTTGCTCAGACGTTGATTGGCTTGCGCTTGAAGCGGTAGCCGATCACCAGCAGGCCCGCGACGATCATGGCCCAGCTGCCCGGCTCCGGCACCGCGGGCGTGACGCCGGGCAAGCTCGGCGACTCGGCCACGCGCACCGTGCCCGGCGGCAGCGAGGGCATGCCCAGGCTGGCCAGGGGCGGCATGCCGCCGCCAGAGCTGGCCACGGGGCCGGGCGTACCGCCGCCAAGGCCGGCGAAGCTGCCGCTGCCCTGGGCCGGCGCGCCGCTGCCCAGAGACGCGCCGCCCGACTGGCCGGCGAAGCTCTCCGGCGCTGCGGCGGCCATGGGGCCGGCGGCCGGTGCCTCGAATTCCAGCGGTGTGACGTCCTCGCCCTCTCGGGCCGACGACACCACGTTGGCGGCGCCGGACGGCGCCACGGCGGCGGGCTTGGCCTCCAGGCGGCGAATGCGGCTGACGTTGCGGCAGACGGTGGGCACCAGGATGCACTGGCCGTCCTCGCAGTAGACGAGGCCGCGCTCCTGGGTCTTGGCCGTCCATTTGGCGCGCGTCACCGTCTTGCAGACGGCGCCGGGGCCGAAATGCATGTCGCGGATCTCCGGCGCATAGCTGGCTTGGCCCTTGATGGAGTCGCGCTCGATGAGGGCGATGTCGTCGTAGCTGCGCGCCTTCATGCGCGCCTTGAGCTTCTCGCGCGTGGCGGCGGGGATGTCCTGGTAGCGGTCCACGGCCACCACCACGTCGCCCATGAAGGGGTTGACGCCCGGGCGGTCCCAGCTGCAATCGGGCAGCGTGGAGCCGGCGGAAACGGCGAGAGCGAGGGTGGCGATCAGAGACATCGGAGGGCCCGTGGAAACAGCGCGCCCCAAACCAGGGGTGCATATCCCTAGTGTTAGGGAATCCCAGGGTTTTCACGCGTTGAATGCCCCCGAAGACAGGGTGGCCGGCCGGTGAGAAATATCACGCAAAGCGCAGGAAACGATGCGAAGGAGACGCCCGCGAACCCACGGGCATTGCTGCTATCGTGCCGACCGCTGTAGCTGTCCCCCCAATCCGCCATGCCCGACCGCGCCGCGCCGCTGGTGCTTTACGTCGAAGACGACCGCATCCACCTGATCCTGATGGAGGAGGTGTTCCGGATGCTGCCGGGCTGGGAGCTGCGCTGTGCCGAGACCGGTGCCGAGGCGCTGGCGATGCTGGCGGAATGCCGGCCCGATCTGCTGCTCATCGACATGAATCTGCCGGACATGACGGGCCTGGAACTGCGTGCCCGCGTCGCGGCGGATGCCGACCTGTCGGCTGCCTTGAGCGGCGCACATTGGGTGGCGCTGTCGGCCGACAACCCGGGCGAGGTCGTGCGCGCCGCGCGCGCGGCCGGCTTTGCCGACTACTGGCTCAAGCCCATCGACGTGTCGCGGCTGCAGGCCGGCATGCGCGCGCTGCTCGCCTAACGGGCGTCGATGACGTAGCCGCGCGGCTGGCCGTGCTCTGCTGCATGGCGGCGGCTTGGGCGCAGGAGAGCGGGCAGACCTGATGCTGCGTTGCTCGGGCCAGAGGCCCGATCCTTCGCCAAGCACAAACAGTCCTCAGGACTGTTTGAGTCCGGGCTCAGTCCTCCGGCCGCTTCGCGACCTCCGCCTTTACCTTCGCATCAGGCCTACCCGCTCTCCCGCTTGGCGCACTGGGCCGTTCGTCGCAGGACACAGTTGGTGCAAGCCGGGATGCGGGTACGCGTACTTGCGCAGGTAAAGGAGGAGGGCCGCTTGCGGCCCGGGGGACACGAAGCAAGTGCGTGTACCCGCGTCCCGGCGCATCACGAATCAATGCGCAAGGAGCCGAAAAAAAGCCCGGCACTGCCGGGCTTCGTGTTGACGAGGCCGCGCGAGCGCGGCGCCGTTTCACTTCAGGTGGCTGTTGATCAGCTTGGTCATCTCGAACATGTCGGCCTTGGCCTTGCCGAAGATTTCCTTCAGCTTGGCGTCGGCGTTGATGACGCGCTTGGACAACTCGTCCTGCAGCTTGTTCTTCTTGATGTACTCCCAGACCTTCTTGGTCACGTCGGTACGCGGCAGGGGTGCTGCGCCGACGATGGCCGCGAGAGCGGCGCTGGGGGTGAGGGCCTTCATAAAGGCGGCGTTGGGCGTGCGCTTCTTGGCGGGTGCTGCGGCCTTCTTGGCCGGAGCTGCCTTCTTCGCTGCAGGTGCCTTTGCGGGCGCTGCTGCCTTCTTTGCTGCAGGCGCCTTTGCGGGCGCTGCTGCCTTCTTCGCCGGTGCGGCCTTTTTCGCCGGAGCCGCAGCCTTCTTTGCGGGCGCGGCCTTCTTCGCAGTTGCCATGTCGATTCACTCCATCAAAAGTTGTTGATGTGCCGGGCGTGGGTGAAGGTCCAGTAGACCTTCAATACTCGCTAGCACCCTGCGGCGGCGATGGTACTGCGCTCCCTGGGGGAATAGAAGGCTTTCATAGAGGGGATGACCCGCAGTAGCCCATGAAATCGAGGCTTTCGGGCCTAGCTTGTCGCGAGGCCGCATCAGTCCTGGGCTTTGCGTATGTTCACGTCAGCAAATGTCGTCGCCATCGGGTGCGCGCTTCTCGCCGCTGAACATCGCCGCCACGAGGTTCTCGCGGTGCCTAAAGCTCGTCACGATGACGCCGCCGAGGTGGCCGATGACGAGGGTCGCGATGCCCCAGGCCAGCCACGCATGCAGGTCCGACAGCCACTCGTAGCCCCACAGCCAGTCCGTGGTGTACAGCCAGCCGCTCAAGGCCAGCGCGGCGGCCGTGGCCCACAGCGCCAGCACCATCCAACCACCCAGCGGGTTATGGCCCAAGTGGCGCGGCTCGCGGCCGGTTCGCATCGCGCGGGCATAGGCCAGCACCGCGCGCGGGCCGCGCACGAACTGGTTGAAGCGGGCATAGCGGCCGCCGGTGAAGCCCCAGATCAGTCGCAGCGTGACGGCAGCGGCCGCCACATAGCCGGCGGTGTGGTGCCAGTCGTCGAAGTGGCTGGGCGGCCAGTGGCCGCTGATCCATGCGGTGGCGACGGCGCCAGCCAGCGTCCAGTGCAGGACGCGCACGAACACGTCCCAGACGCGGATGCGCATGGCTTACTTCTTGTCTGCGGCCTGCTCGCCTTCGGGGTAGACGCGCTCGAAGGTCTTGGGGTTGAAGAAGGCCTCGGCCTTCTTGCCTTGGCCGTCGAAGCCGTAGACCTCGTAGCAGCCGTTGTAGTTCTGGACCTTGCGGACCTTCCAGCCCTCGCCTTCGAGCTTCTTCTGCAGTTCCATCTGGCCCTTCTTCTCTTCCTTGGGCACGACAGGGCAGGAGACGTTGCCGTGGGCGAAGGCGGCGCCGGTG
The DNA here is from genome assembly GCF_054177665.1 of Roseateles sp. P5_E8. Lineage (NCBI taxonomy): Bacteria > Pseudomonadati > Pseudomonadota > Betaproteobacteria > Burkholderiales > Sphaerotilaceae > Roseateles > Roseateles sp. P5_E8. The sequence goes on from NZ_JBGCUM010000019.1 coordinate 21,933, forward strand.
AAGGCAGTGAGGGCGAGGGTGGCGAGGAGGCGTTTCATCATGAGGTCCTTTGGGGAAGGTTGCCGGGCCAGAGCAGCGCCGGGCCGGCGTCGGCTAGGGTCTTGCAGCCGGAGAGGGCCATGGCGATCTCCAGCTCGTCGCGCAGCAGGCGCAGCGCATGGGCCACGCCCAGGGCGCCGCTGGCCGCGAGGGCGTGCACATAGGGGCGGCCGAGCAGCACGGCGTTGGCGCCCAGGGCCATGGCCTTGAGCACGTCGGTGCCGCGGCGGATGCCGCCGTCGACGAGCAGCGGCACATCGGGGCCGAGCGCGGCGCGCAGCGGCGGCAGCAGCTCGGTGGTGGGCGGCAGCGTGTCGAGCGCGCGCCCGCCGTGGTTGGAGACGACGAAGCCCGTCACGCCGCGTGCCAGCGCCTCGCGCGCGTCGTCCACATGCGTGACGCCCTTGAGCAGTAGCGGCAACTTGCTCTCAGAACGCAGCCAGTCGACCTCGCGCCAGGTGGCCGCGCGAGGCATCAGGCCGTCGAACAGCGCGCTCTGGCCGGACTGCAGGTTGAGCGGCTTCTTGAGACCGCCGAGGTTGACGGCGCGGATGTCGTCGGGCAGCTTGAAGCCGATCCGGCGCTCGCGGTCGCGGGCCCCATGCACGGGCGCGTCGACGGTCAGCACCAGGGCCTGGTAGCCGGCGGCCGCGATGCGCTTCAGCAGCGCGCGCATGAAGTCGCGATCGTCGCGCCAGTAGAGCTGGAACCACAGCGGGCCGGCGGTCGGGTCGGCCAGCATGGGTGCCGCCACGTCTTCCATGGGCACGCTGGCCTGGGCGCTGAGCAGCACCCCGGCACCCTGCGCGGCGGCGGCGTGGGCGATTGCCATCTCACCGTCGGCGTGGAAGAGGCGTTGGTAGGCGATGGGCGCCAGCAGGATGGGGTGGAGCAGCTCGCGGCCAAGCAGGCTCACGCGCGTATGGCCGCCGGACAGGTCGCGCAGCACGCGGGGGTGCAGCTTGATCGCGTCCCAGGCGGTGCGGTTGGCGCGCAGCGTCAGTTCGTCGGCCGCGCCGCCGTTCAAGTAGGCCCAGGCGGATTCGGTCAGGCGCGCCTTGGCGGGCGCCTCGAAGTGGGCCAGATTGGCCAAGCCCTCGGGCAGGGCCTCGATGGCCGGTGCACTCATGTGTCTGCCCACATGCGCAGGAGGTTGTGATACGTGCCGGTGAGCTGCACCAGCTCGGGCGTCTCGCCCATCGCCTGACGCAGCTGCATCAGGCTCATGTCCATTTCGTAGAGCAGGCGGCGCTGCTCGTCGGCGCGCACCATGCTCTCTATCCAGAAGAAGCTGGCCAGGCGCTCGCCGCGCGTGACCGGCTCGACGCGGTGGACGCTGGTGCCGGGGTAGACGACGAGGTCGCCCGCCGCGAGCTTGATGCGCTGCTCACCGAACGTCGTGTCGATGACCAGCTCGCCGCCGTCGTAGTCGGTGGGCTCGTTGAGGAACAGCGTGCAGGAGATGTCGGTGCGCACGCGCTGGGCGCTGCCCGGGAGGTAGCGCACCGCCTGGTCGACATGGCTGCCGTAGGCATTGCTGGCACCGGCGTAGCGGTTGAACAGCGGCGGCAGCACGCGCTTCGGGATAGTCGCGGAGAAGAACAGCGGGTGCTTCTCAAGCGCCTGAAGCACCAGGGCCTGAAGCTCGCGGTGCTGCTCGCTGCCGGTCTGCAGCTGTTCGTTGTTCTTGACCTGCGCGGCCTGGCGGCCGGCGGTCGCGCGGCCATCGGCCCAGGGGGCCGAGGCCAGCAGTTCGCGAGCCCGGGCCACGCCGGCGGTGTCGAGGATCTGGGGGATCTTCAGCAGCATGGCGTGGCGCGGGTTTGCATAGCGATCAGAACTTGTAGGTGCCGGTCAGGCTGGTCACGCGGCCCGTGCCGGGCACGTAGAAGGCCGTGTACAGCGAGTCAGCATAGAGCTTGTTGGCGAGGTTGCTGACGTAGAGCTTGAACACCAGCGTCTCGGGCACGGCGGTGAACTCGGCCATCGCGTCGGCAGTGACGAACTTGGGCGCGGCGATGCCGGCCGGGTTGCGGTTGGGCGTCTGGCTGCTGCGGGCGTTCAGTCCAGCGCCCAGGCGCAGCTGGGGCAGGAACTGGTAGGCCGTCCAGATGCTGCCGGAGTAACGCGGCGTCAGCGACGGGCGCTGGCCCTTGCCTTCCGCGCCTTCGGCGCCCTCGTCGATCTTGGCGACCGGCAGCCAGGTGAAGTTGCCGAAGACCTCCCACTGCGGCGTGATGCGGCCGACGACGTCAACGTCCAGGCCGGCGGCGTGGCGCTTGCCGGACAGCGTGGTGGGGCAGTTCTGCGTGCCGGGCGGGCAATCCTGGTTGCGCTCGTGCAGCTTGGTGTTGCGGAAGGCGCTGGCGCGCAGGCTGAGCTTGCCGTCGGCGCTGTCCCACTTGGCACCCAGCTCGACGTTGACGGAGCTCTCAGGCGGGATGTCCTGGTTGGCCGCGCTCAGCGAGTAGGCATCGCCGGAGGTGTTGAACGACGTCGCGCCCATCAGGTGGAAGGACCATTGCTCGTTCGGCTGGAACAGCACGGCGGCGCGCTTGCTCACTTCCGAGATCTTCATCTGGTAGCTGGTCGTCGTGAGCGGATACACCGCCGTGGCCGACGCGGCCGCGTACTGGTCGTAGTCGCCCTTCAGGTTGTCGTAGCGCAGGCCGGCCAGCAGCTTCCACATCGGCGCGATCTGGATCATGTCCTGCAGATAGCCGCCGTAGCCAGTGGACGTGTAGGAGTTGTTGTCGCGGAAGCTGCGCAGGTTCTCGTCGATGCTGGCGCCGTCATACGGCGTGCCCACCGTGGTGTTGGGGCGGGTCGGAACGACGCCACCCTGCGCCGGCGTGACGGCGATGAAGACCTGCTTGTTCTCCTTGGCGAAATCGACGCCGGTCTGCAGCGTGTGCTCGAAGCCGAGCGCCTTGAACTTGGTGCTCAGGTCGCTTTGCGCCGTCACGGTCTGCATGTTCTGCTTCTTGATCTGCAGGCCGCGGGTGATGACGGTGTTGGCGCTCAGGTTCTCCAGCGTGACGGCCTGGCCGCCCGGTTGCTGGGCCGCACCGGCAAAGTTCCACAGCGTCGCGCGCTGGTCACGCGTGTAGTTGGCAGCGCGCACCTTGGTCACCAGCTCCGTGTCCTTGGAGAAGCGGTGCGTGTGCGAGAGCATGCCGTAATAGGCCGTGCCCTTGTTGAAGTCGCTGGCCAGGCCGTAGTAGGCGTCCGGGTCCAGCTTGGTATTGAGCCCGTTGGCGACAGGGGATGTGGCGGTCGGCCTGATCCAGCGCACGCCGTAGTTCATGCCGTTGTCGTTCTGCAGACCGTAGACGGTGATGCCGAACTCGTCGGTCTCGTCGATGCCGAAGCGGTAGCTGGCACCGATGCCGCGCTTGTCGATCTTGGAGCCGGCGCCGTTGCTGTCGGCCTGGTTGGTCATCGCGCTGATGCGGAAAGCCGCGGTCTCGCCGGTGCGCTGGTTGAAATCGCCGATGGCGCGCAGCGCGCCGTGGCTGCCCATGGTCACGTCGATCTGGTTCTGGTCGGCCAGCTGGGCCTGCTTGGTCACCTGATTGACGGCGCCGCCGGTCGAGCCGCGGCCGAACAGCAGCGAGGCCGAGCCGCGCAGCAGCTCCAGCTTGTCGAGGAAGAAGGTGTCGCGGTCGTAGAAGGCCGGGTCGCGCATGCCGTCGATGAAGATGTCGCCGGTGCTCTGCAGCGAGATGCCGTGGATCTTGACGTCTTCCTCGCCGCCTTCGGCCGCCAGGAAGGTGATGCCCGAAGTGTTCTTCAGCACTTCCTTGACGTTGGTGAAGTTGCGGTCATCCATGACCTTCTCCGTCACGACGGTCAGCGCCTGCGGGATGTCGCGGATGTCCTGCTTGCCCTTGCCGATGCGGGTCTCGGTGGCCTGGTAGTCGTCCTTGCCCTGCTTCTCGGCGCTGGCCTTGATGCGCACCGTGGGCAGCACCGTTTCTTCCTTGGGCGGCGCGGTCTGGGCCAGGGCGGCCGAGGCCAGGCCGAAGCCGGCGGCGAGTGCGCCAAGAGGAAGTAGAGGCAGCAGCGCGGGCGATTTCAGGTTGTTGTTGCGGGACATGGATTTCTCCGAAGGATCGTGAATGGGCATGGCTTTGCCCACGACGGTGTCAAGCACCGCCCACGGCATGGCTAGAAGGGGAAGGGGAAAAGGTCTAGCGGTCGAGTTCGTAGGACAGCGGCGTGATGACTTCCCACTCGACGGGTTGACCGTTCTCGGTCTGCGGCACGAAGCGGGCGCCGCGCATGTCCTGCAGGGCCTGTTCGTCCAGGCGGGCGAAGCCGGAGGACTTGGCCAGCGTGATCTCGCGTGGCAGGCCGCGCGCGTCCACCACGACGCGCAGGTTCACGATGCCGGACTCGCGCAGCCGCCTGGACATCAGTGGCACCGTCCAACGCGGCTCCTTCAGGTAGCGCACCGCGCTGGCCGGGATCTGCTTGAGGGCCGGCGTGGGCGGCGGCGTGACCTGCACGGGCGGTGCCGGGGTCATCTGCACCGGCGTGGGCGTAGGCGGCGGTGGCGGCAGGGCGGCCACGACGGGCGACGGGGCCGGCGCCGCGGCGATGGCGATCAGCGGCGGTTCCACCAGCGTCAGCGTGGGCGCCTTCATCTCGGGCATCACCACGGGCGTGGGTGGCAGCGGCTTGGGCGGGTCGGCGGGCGCCACCAGGCGCACGACGATAGGCGCGACCTGGGCCACGGCGCGCTTCACGTCCTGCATGCGGCTCAGGCCCCACAAGCCCAGCAGGTGCAGCGTCGCGATGCCCACCAGCAGCAGCCGGCGGCTGCGCGGCGCGCGGGACAGCTCGGCATAGCTCCGTCGCGGCTCACGCGGCGTGCGCACAACCGCCAGGTGCGGCACGGGCGCGGCAACCGGAGATGGGGCGACAAAGGCGAGAGCGGTCTTCAAGACGGGGCGGCAGGCAGTGACAGTACGAAAATATTAACACGAATGCGAACGATTCCTATTTGAGGAATGAGGCGGCCACGCGACAGCCTGCGTGGCCTGCCGGCCCGATATGCTCGCGGCATGAAGACCCTCGTTCGTTGGTTGCTGCTGGCCGGTGCGCTGCTGCTGGTGGCTCACCTTTACCCTGGCGTCGTGGTGACGAGCTTCACCTCGGCGCTGATCGCGGCGCTGGTGCTGGGCCTGCTGAACACGCTGCTGCGGCCCATCCTGGTGCTGCTGACGCTGCCGGTGACGGTGATCAGCGTGGGGCTCTTCCTGTTCGTCATCAACGCGTTGATGTTCTGGGCGGCCGCGTCCCTGCTGGACGGCCTGGCCGTGACCGGCTTCTGGGCCGCGCTGATCGGCTCGCTGATCTACAGCCTGTGCGGCATGGCCATCGACGTCGTCGTCGAGCGCATGTTCCCTAGCGACTGACGACCATTTCGACGCCCGCCAGCGCGAGCGCCGCCAGCGCCTCGCGCGCATCCCCTGCGCGGGCGCGCAGCGCGATCGAATGCAGCACCGCCGAGGCGAGCTGGGCGCGCATGGCGGCATCGGTGCTGGCGCCTAGTTCGCCCTCTTCAACTGCTCGCTGCAGCCGGGCCTCGAAGGCGGCGGTGAAGCCGCGCAACGCATCACCCAGCGCCTGGCGGATCGCATCGTCGCGTGGCGCCTCGGTGGCTGCCGTGCCGATCAGCAGGCAGCCACGCGCGGCAGCGTCGGCCGGGCAGTAGAGCTGCAGAGCCAGTTCGTAGACGCGCAACAGCCCCTCACGCACTGACCGCCCCGCTAGTGCCGCCGCAATGGCCGCGTCGGACTGCTCGGTGTAGAGCTTGAGCGCTTGCAAATACAGCGCGTGCTTGTCGCCAAACGCGCCATAGAGGCTGGGCCGGTTCAGACCGGTGGCAGCACTCAGGTCATCCAGCGACGTGGCTGCGTAGCCACGCTGCCAGAAGGTCAGCGTGGCCTGGGCCAGCGTGGCCTCGGTGTCGAAACTGCGCGGCCGGCCACGGGGACGCGGCGCCGGTTTGCCGATGTCTTCAGATTTTTGTACCACGATGCATGAAATTCATTGACGCGATTKATTTCTGTTCAATATAGTACAAAAACACTGTTGGAGACCGAGATGGAGCTGTTCTTCTCCCCCATGGCCTGTTCGCTGGCCAGCCGCATCGTCATCTACGAAGTGGGCGTCGAGGCGCGCCTGATCCATGTTGACAAGGCCAAGCGCACCGGCGACGGGCGCGATTACTGGCAGATCAACCCCATGGGCCAGGTGCCTGCGCTGCTGACGCCCGCCGGCTGGTTGCTGACCGAAAACGCGGCGGTGCTGCAATACCTGGCTGAGGCCTTTCCCGCTGCCGGCCTGCTGCCCGCCGAGTTGGATGCGCAGGCTCGCATGCGCCAGTGGCTTGGCTTCATCGCCACCGAGCTGCACAAGGCGGTGTTTGTGCCGCTGCTCGACCCGAAAGCCGGCGCCGACGTGAAGGCCTATGCGATGGAGAAGGCCGCCCTGCGTCTGTCGGTGCTGGAGGCGCACCTGGCGCGGCATGAGTACCTGGAGGGCGGCTACGGCATCGCCGACATCTACCTTGCCGTCGTGCTGAACTGGGCGCCCTATGCCGGCGTCGACCTCGCGCCGTGGCCCGCCGTCAAAGGCTTCCACCGCCGCATCAACCAGCGCGAAGCGGTGATGCGCGCGACGCGCGAGGAGTTCGCGCTCTATCAGGAAGAGCAGCGGCTGAGAGCGGCTTAGTTCGGCAATTCGACGTCCGGCGGGATGTAGCGCCCGCGGTACATCTCGCCCAGGAGGGACTGGCGCTCGTAGACGAGTGCACGCAGCCGGGCGTCGATGACCGAGGCCTCGACCTGGTCGGCATCGGGCCCGCGCGACTGGCGCAGCCCGGAGCGCATGCGGTCGATGGCGCCGTTCAGGTCGCCGGCGGCGGCGTAGACCTCGGCCTGGGCGCGCACCGCCCGCAGCGGCTGGCCCAGCTTCTGCCAGATCAGCGCCAACTGGGCCCAGGCGAGGGAGTCCCGAGGTTCCAGGCTCACATGGGTCTGCAGCGCGTCAGCCGCTTCGCGCAAGGTGGGTGATGACGGCCCCGCCACCAGCGCCAGGCCCACACGCTGCATCAGCATCGGGCGGGACTTCTCTCCCGCCAGCGTCTCCAGCGCGGCGACCCCCTCCATCGCCCGGCCGCGCGCCTGCGCCAGTTCGGCGCGCAGATAAGTCAGCTGCCGGCTGGCCGAGGTTGTCTCGGAGGGACTGGGGTTGATGAGCTGCAGCGTCACCTCGGCGCTGCGCAGCGTGGCCTCGGCGCGGTCGAAGTTGCGAAGCTTGATGGACGCCAGCGCCGCCGCATAGCGCGCGCCGAGCTGCTCGTAGCCGCCGCTTTCGCGGATGTTGCGGGCGCCGGCGTCGTAGTTCTCCAGCACCTTCCAGGCTTCCACGCGCGGATCCATGAGGACGCGCGCGCGCGCCGCCATCAATGCATGCTCGGCCAGGCCACGCGGGCGCGCGAAGGGCTCCAGCGCCAGGCGCGTGCGGGCGTCGCCGATGCGCTCGCTCGTCAGCGGGTGGGAGCGCAGGTAAGGGTAGGCGCCGTTGTCCATCAGGTGGTAGGCCTGCTCCATGCGCTCGAACATGCTGACCATGCCGCTGCCCGCGAAGCCGGCCTCGACGAGCACGTTGAAGCCGACGCGATCGGCCTCGCGCTCCATGTCGCGCGAGAAGTTCAGCGACATCTGCTGCGCTGCCGCCTGGCCGCCAACGATGCCGGCATTGGCCATCTCGATGTTGCCGCGCGATGCGGCCAGGACGCCGAGCAGCAGGCCGGCGATGGCGATCATGCTGTTCTTCGAGTCGCCGGCTATGCGGCGCGCGATGTGGCGCTGCGTCACGTGCGAGATCTCGTGGGCCAGCACCGAGGCCAGCTCGTCGCGCGACACCGTCATCGCGATGAGACCCAGGTGGGTGCCGATGAAGCCGCCCGGCAGCGCGAAGGCGTTGACGCTCTTGTCCTCGACCAGGAAGCTTTCCCATGCGAAGCGAGTCTGGATGTCGTCGCCGATGTGCCCCAGCTTGCGTGACGCTGAGATCAGCGGATCGAAGATGGTGGCCATGTACTCCCGCAGCAGCGGGTCCTGCACGACGGCCGGGTCGAGGCGGATCTGGCGCATGTAGCGCTCGCCCAGCTGCCGCTCGGCGCCGAGGTCGAGATCCTGCGACACCGAATCACCAAGCGCCGGGAGGTTGACCTGCGCATTCAGCGGTGCGCCCGGCAGGGCCAGCGTGGCGGCTGCGAGCAAGGACAGCAGGGGGCGGGTGGCGAACGACTTCTTCATCAGGCAGGGGCTCCGGCCAGCGCGGGCTGGCTGTCTATGATGCCTTCAACTCGGCGCCCGAATGTTTCCTGAAGATGAAACGCGTCCCAACCTGACATGACCACCCCGCTGACCCATTTCGACGCCGAAGGCCAGGCCCACATGGTCGACGTGTCCGCCAAGGCCGAGACGCACCGCGTGGCGGTGGCGGCCGGCGAGATCCGCATACTGCCCGCGACCTTCGCGCTGATCGCCAGCGGCACGGCCAAGAAGGGTGACGTGCTGGGCGTGGCGCGCATCGCGGCCATCCAGGGCGCCAAGCGCTGCTCGGACTTGGTGCCGCTGTGCCATCCGCTGCCCATCACCCGCGTCAAGGTCGAGTTCGAGCTGGACGAGCCCGCCAGCCGCTTGCTGTGCCGCGCCCAGGTCGAGACGCTGGGCCGAACCGGTGTCGAGATGGAGGCGCTGTGCGCGGTGCAGGTCGGCCTGCTGACGATTTATGACATGTGCAAGGCCGCGGACCGGGGCATGGTCATCGGCAATGTGCGGGTGCTGGAGAAGCACGGCGGCAAGAGCGGCGACTGGTCAGCGTAGAGAGCGCCAGTCGATGACGGCCGAGGCCGCCTGACACTGCACCATGGCCGGCGCGGAGGCCGCGGCCGGCTCGGCACAACTCTCGAACCAGTTGTCGCCCGTCGGGTTGCGGAACTCGCGCAGCCGGTCGGCCACATAGCGTGCGCCTTCCACGTCGCCGGTGGCTTCGAGCGAGCGCGACCAGTGCATCAGCAGCCGGGCATCGACGAGGCTGAAGGCCGTGCGACGGGACGCGGCGAGGGCGTCGGCGCCCGGCGGCTGGCTGGTCGCGGCCGCGTAGTCGGCCTGGTGGCTGAAGAGCGGCGAGCCCTGGCCGGTGGCGATGCGCTCGTTGAGGGGCGCGGCGCGGGCGCCGGGGGCGTAAATCGACACGATGCGCTGGTAGTCCCAGACGGCGAACAGGCTGCCCGCGATCAGCAGGACGCCGAGCACGATGCTGGGCGCCGCCGGTGCCGGTTTCGACGTGTCGTCCGCGGGAAGGGCCAGGCCGAAGGCGAAGCAGGCGGGCAGCAGGAAGTAGGCGTACCAGAGCGGGTACTCGAGCAGGCTGTGCAGGGCGATGGTCAGCACGATCATCAGCGCCGCGCGGCGCAGCGGGGCATCGTCGTCACCGCGGGCCGCGCCGCGCCAGGCCTTCCACAGCGCCCAGCCCAGCAGCGCCAGCACCGCGCCGGCCCAGGGCAGGCCCAGCTCGACGGCCAGCTGTGAGGCGATGTTGTGGGTGTGGTCGAAGAAGGCGATGGGCCGGGTCGGGAAGGGCGTCAGGCTCCACGCGACATTGAACTCGCCCCAGCCGACGCCCAGCAGCGGATGGGCCAGCGTCAGCGCCCAGGCATCGCGCAGGATGGCCAGCCGCGACGGTGAGCCGGCGCCCTCGGCCAGCCGCGAAGTGCCTCGGAAGGCATGGCCGCTTTCTGCCGCCCATTGCGCCATCAGCCACCAGCTGGCGGCAAGCATCAGCGTGGTCGCGAACAGGCTCAGGCGGGCACTGCGCGACAGCCGGCAGTCCACCAGGCCCCACACCGCCAGCATGGCGATGCCGATGAAACCGGTGCGCGAGGCGCTCAGCACAATGGTGAAGACAAAGGCGAACAGCAGCGGCGGCAGCAGCCAGCGCCAGCCGTGCTTCTCCGTGATGAAGACGGCGGCGATGGCCGACCACATCACCAGGCTGGCCAGATGGTTGGGCTGGCGCAGGTTGCTGACCGCGCTGCCCACGACGCCCGAGCGGGCGATGAAGTTGCCGTCCGCCCACTGCGGCGCAAACACCTGCACCAGGCTGATGGCCACGCTGAACAGGCCGGCGATGAGCAGGCCCCAGCACAGCGCCTCGGCCGCGTTGTGGCGAGCCTCGCGCGACAGGCCCTGGGCCAGCAGCAGCACGGCCAGGCCCGCGCCCAGCACGGCGGTGGCGCCCAGGCCCAGCGACAGCGGCAGCGCACGCCAGGCGACGGAGCTGAGCGGCGCGACCAGCAGCAGCGCCATCGCCAGCGCGGCGGGGCTCTTCAGGCTGGCTCGCCAGCCGGGGGACGAGTGCGCCCAGAAGGCCAGTGCCAACCCCCAGCCGGCAAGCGCCAGCAACTGGTTGTAGAGCGTCGCAGCCGGCGTCTGGTTGAAGGCCAGCAGCGGCGGTAGCGCGGCCGCAATGACAAGGCTGAAGGGCGCGGCATCGGCCGCAGCGGCGGAGGTCTGGGAGGACATGGGCGCGGATGATGGCATGGGCTGGCCGTCCCCTGCCTGGCGCGTCAGCGCGCTGGCACCGATGCGGCGCGTGGCCAGGTCGGTGGGGGGGTAAAGGCGAAATACTGTGGGCGCCACTTCCAGCCGCAGATCTCGAAGAACTCCTGCGCTGAATAGGTCGTGCGAGAGGCCCAGACGGTGTAGTAGGGCGAGGCGAGCGGGTCGCGCGCAAGCAGGGCCTTGTGGCGAGCGCCACCCTCGACGTGAAAGCTGGCCTCTCCCCACACCGTGGGGCCGCTCAGGGTCAGGACGAGTACGGCGGCGACCGCGAATTGACGCGGCGGCCGCTGTGCAATCTCATGGGCACATCGTATGAAAAGATAGATCAAGGCCGGCATAGAGATGCGCATCACTGCATCTGGCACCGGGCCGCCTATCCAGGGCAGCACCGCGAGCGTCACGACGGCGGCGATGCTGGCCGCGTCGTCGAAAAGCCGTCGCCTCAGCAAGAGCAGCGGAATGGCCAGCTCGACCGCCAGAAATAAAAGGTAGGGGCCGGGCTGTGCCAGGCGCGCGGGTGCGCAGCTGAGGCACAGGCCGCCGGCTGGCAATTCGTGTGTCAGCGTCCAAGCCATCAGCGCTGCGAAGGCGCTGGCCGCAAGCACCGCGCCACCAGCTGCCGGCCCGGGGCGGCGCACGGCCTTGCGCAAAGCCGGTTGTGCCAATACATGCGGCACAAGCAACAGGACGACACCGATCAGCGCATAGGGTGACCACAGTGCCAGCATGCTCGTCGCCAACACGACGGTGCCGATGTCGTCAGCGGCTCTGAGGCGACGTAGCAAACCAACGGCGATGAAGGCAGGGATGGCCTGGTGGGGCACCCAGAGCAGCAGGCACAGTGGTGAGCCGTACTGAAGCGGGTGGTCCAGGAGCGCATTGGCCCACCACTCGTGGTGGAAGCCCGTGAACGTGATGGGCCCGACTTCGGGGCGCAGCAAGGTTTGCATCCAGGCGTCAGCGCCTGCCATGCACAGCAGAAGCGGTACGACCCACAGCAGACGCAGCCGGTTGCCGATGGCGTTGGCGCCCGAGCCCAGCAGCGTGAAGGCCAGCACCAACCCCAGGCCGTACCAGAGCGCCGTGCACGCCACGACGCTCCAGCCCGTCGCATGAGCCATTGCGGCGGGCACAAGATAGGCGCCGACATAGAAGCGTAGATAACCTGGTTCGCCCTGGAGGTTCAGCTCAACGGGCCAGGGCAGGCCTTCAAGGCTGTTCAGCAGGGCCCAATGCTTGATCCAATCCCAGCAGTAGTGGCCGGTAGCAAAGCCCATCAGCGCGAGGGTGCCGATGGCCAGAATGACGGAAGGCGCTACGCCCAAGAGCCGCAGTTGCACGCTGACGTGGGGCTCGCCACGTCTCTTCAACACGGCATGTGCCAGCAGCATCAGCAGCGCCAGAGCCAGTGGCAGTCCCAGTGCAGGCCTGACGAAACTCGTCAGGAACAGCAGGCCCGGTACAACGAGATAGCACAACGCCGCGACGTTCATGCCGGGTCGCCGCAGTTGAAGAGCCGCTGAAAGAAGCCGAAAGCACTGACCAACCGGTGGCCACGTTCGGTCAGCACGAAGCGGCCGTGGGCCTCTTGCAATGTGCCGGTGGCGAGCTGCTCGTGGACACGGCGTTCGACACCGCCCTGGGCGATGAAGCGGCGCGCGAACCAATCCTCCATTTCAGTGCGGCTCATGCCTTCTGAGTGGCTGGCCAGTTGCTGCATCAGACGAACGGAGTACGCGCGATCCACCGTCGTGGGCACGGTGAACATGAACGCATAGGCCAGCAGCAAGGTCAACAGTGCATCCTTGGCTGAGGCCAGACGGCCAGCGTTGGACCAGCGCAAGCTGCACAGCCATTGACCGCCAGCGCAGAGCAGCGCGCAGGCCAGGCCCTGGTAGAACAGGATGCCCTGCGGCTGCAACTGGCGTGTCAGGACAAAGAGGGCCAGAAAGGCCAGGCATCCGAGGATGATGTGCATGGCGTTTGTCGGCGACCGGGCTGCTGCGGTCAGCCTCAGCGTTTGGCGCCGTCCTCCTCGTGATAGTCGTCGTCGATGTTGACCGACCAGATTGCGTCGCGCCCGGCGCCACCGTTCATGATGGCCTGCGCGGCCAGGCGGGCGGACAGCATGGAGTGGTCCTGGTTGTTGTAGCGGTGCATGCCGTTGCGGCCGCACAGGAAGAGGTTGTCCAGGCCGTCCAGCCAACCGCGCAGCTCGTCGAAGCGCTCGAAGGCCGCGCCGAAATAGCCCGGGTAGGCCTTGGGCTGGCGCAGCACGGTGGCGTCGAGCAGCTCGGCCTCGTCGGCCATGCCCATCTGCTGCATCTCGCGCACGGCCAGCGCCTTCAAGGCCTCATCACTCATGGCCCAGAGCTCGTCGTCGTCGCGGGCGAAGAACTCCAGCCCCAGCCAGACCGTGTCGGGGTCGGCCACCATGTAGGGGCTCCAGTTGTTGAAAACCTGCACGCGGCCGACCTTGACGCCGGGCTCCTGGATGTAGATCCAGTTGTCGGTCACGCAGCGTGCCTTGCCCGCCACCTTGGGCGACATGCGGCGGTAGAGCAGGCCCACGGTGATGAAGTCGCGGTACTCCAGGCCCGAGGCGATGGACAGCGCCGGCGCGTCGGGCGCGGGGCGCAGGGCCTGGGCCAGCTCGCGGATGGGCATGGTCGAGACGACGGCGCTGGCGGCTAAGCTCTGGCGCTGGCCGTCGGCATCGCGCGCCACGACGCGCTCGACGCGGCGTTCCTGGCGATGGATCTCATCCACGGCCCAGCCGCGCAGCAGGCGGCCGCCACGGCGCTCGAACTCGGCCGCTGCCGTCTCCCACATCTGGCCAGGGCCGTACTTGGGATAGAGGAAGCTCTCGATCAGCGAGGTGTGCTGGCTGTCGGTCTTGCCGGTGACGATCTTCTTCAGCGCCTGCTTGGCCGCGCTGCCGATGGACAGGCTCTTGATGCGCTGGGCGCCCCAGTCGGCGCTGATGTCGCGGCAGGGCACGCCCCAGACCTTCTCGGTGTAGGTCTTGAAGAACTGCAGATAGAGCTGGCGGCCGAAGCGGTTGATGAAGAAGTCTTCCAGCGTCTGCTCGGGCTGGATGGGCCGCGCGGCGGCTGCCATGTAGCTGCCGGCGAACTGCAAGCAGCGCGCCGGGCCCATCTTGCGCACGAGGTCCATGCCGGGCTTGAGCGGGTAGTCGAGGAACTGCCCGCCGAAGTAGATGCGCGACTGCCGGTTGCGGATCAGCAGCACCGAGTCGTCAGTCTCGCTGGCCGTGGCTTCATGTCCGCCGAGCAGTCGCTCCTTGCCTTGGTAGGCCAGTCGCGCGTCGCCACTGCCTTCGGCCGGTTTGGCGACCGGCAGCACGTCGCGCCACCAGTCCATGACCCAGTCGGATTTGGAGAAGAAGCGGTGGCCGCCGATGTCGATGCGGTTGCCCTTGTAGTTGACCGTCTTGGAGATGCCGCCTATTTCCTGGGTGGCCTCCAGGATGGTGACCTGCGGGTAGCCGGCGCGCAGCAGTTCGAGGCCGGCGGTCAGGCCGGCCGGGCCGGCGCCGATGATGAGGGTGGAGGGCTGGGTCATGGCTGCGTGGCGAGCACCGTGCGGCGGTCGGTGAACAAAAGGGCCTTGCGCAGCGCGAAGTTGAAGAGGAAGACGCCGCAGGCGCTGGTCAGCTTGGCCGCCAGCGGCGCTACGCCGAGTTGCGCGACCAGCAGCCACAGCAACGCCTCGGTCAGCAGCAGGCCGGCCGCGCCGATGAGGGCGAACAGCGCGAACTCGTTGCGGCGGTCGGCCAGGCGGTGCTGAGAGAACACAAGCCGCGTGCTGATCGTGTAGACCAGCATCAGGCCCAAGCTGAAGCCCAGGCAGGCGGCCACGGCGAGGTGCACGCCCAGGCGCAGGCTGAGGCTGAACACGGCGGTGTCCAGCGCTAGCGCAGCGGCGCTGGCCGCGAAATAAAGCAGGAATTCGCGCAAGGTTGAGGTCATGTCAGGCTTTGCGGCGGTTTGAGCTGGGAGCAGGCATAAAGGGCATAGGTCTGCGGCAGGTCGCGGTGTTCGGGCGGTTGCCAGGTGGCCAGCGGCTCGACCGGCAGCCGACCCAGCAGCACCAGGAAGTCGGGCGCATCGGGCTGGCTGCACAGCGTCGTCAAGCGCTGCTCTGCCGGCTTATCACAGTGGAGTCGATCGGCTCGGCTGCGGTTGAGCGAGGCGCCGGTCAGGCAGCGCTCGTGATCGTCGTTGATTGGCCGGTACATCTCCTTGCGTGGGCCGAAGAGGAGTCCGGTATCGCGGTTAAACAGCACGCCGGCCCCCTGTTGCGACGCATAGTGGCTGGGTCGCTCCAACAGGCTCCACACCGGCACGAGATGCTCGGGCCAGTAGACCGTGGCATGGGCCGGCAGGTGGGCGGCGAAGGGATGCGCTGCAGCGGGCGGGGACTCCACGGCGCGCACGATGTCCGGGCGCTGGTCCCAGTGGGTTGCCGAGGCGATCAACAGCAGCGCACTCAGGCTCAAGGCCGCCAGCGCACCCGCCGGCCGCTTGCCGGCGATGAACATCAGCCCCGCGAAACCGCAGGCCGCGACGGGCGGGAAGGCAGCCACCTTGCCGAAGCCATCGCCCCAGGCGGTGTTGGGAAACTGCCAGCCCAGCTGCCGCAGCGCGCCGTCGAGCTGATAGGCCGACAGGCCCAGCACGCACAGCAGGATGCAGGCGCAGGCCAGCCGCACCGTGGCCGGCGACACCTCGCCTGCCCGCCAGGCGGCCAGCGAGGCCAGGGCCCAGAGAGACAGGGTGGCGGCGCCATGATCCATGCCGATGTGGGCATTCAACAGGGCCAGCGCCAGCGCACAGGCGCTGACCGGCCACAGCCCGCCGAGTTGCCACAGGCGTGCGAGCAGCCAGGGCGACAGCGCCATGGCCAGCAGATGCGCGACCCAATGCGCCCGCCAGAGCTGTAATTGCGTCAGCAGCACCGCGTGCCAGCCGTCTGTAGCAAGCGCGGTCAGGCCGATGAACGCGACGGTGGTGATGACGACGGCATGGAGCAGGCGAGTCCAGTCGTCGGTCGGCCTGAGCCGGCTCACCGCCAGCAGCACGGCCAGATCCAGCGCGACGCTCAGCTTGTCCTGGAGCGTCCAGTTGCCCAGCAGCACCTGGCGATTGCCGGTCTCTACCAGCGCCCACCAGTAGGGGTCATAGGTCTTCAGCAGGCCGTTCCAGGGCGGCACGCCCGCGAGCGCGGCGATCAGCACGACGGGAATCGCGGCGAGCAGCCACAGCCAGCGCCGGTCCGTCTCGGCGAGATAGCACCAGCTCACTGCCATGACGGGCAGGGCCATCAGCGGATGGAAGAGCGCGGCCAGCACCTGCAAGGCCACCGTGAGGCGCCGCCGGCCGGCGAGCAGCGCCACGAGGCTCCACAGCAGGGCCGGTTCCGCGAAATTGCGAGCGGTGACAAAGGTCTCGCCATAGCTGAACACCCAGCTGCCGCCGTAGACCGGCGACATCACCGCAAAAGCGAGCAGACCCCACAGAGGGAAATTGTGCGTGGGCGCAAAGCGCCGCAGCAGGGCCAGCACCGCCCCCAGCATCAGCAGCCAGCCGGCCAGCAGCACGCCGATATGCGTGGCCATCACGCCCAGGTGCTCGTAAAGCGGCACCATCAGGTGGGAGTAGATGGAGTAGCGGTCCTGCGAGCCAGCGGCAAAGAAGATGTCGTCGCTCAGCCCCGGCACGCGGGAGTTGAGCAGCACCTGCCCGAAGTAGAGGATGCCGTCATGCCGCAGGCCCTGGTAGGGGTGGGCCAGCAGCATCCAGGCGGCAACGGCCAGCAGCGCGGCGAGGCTTTGCAGTCGACTCAGGTTGTGCATGGACGCAAACGTCAAAAAGAAAGGGGCCGAGGCCCCTTTCCTTGTTTGTGCCGCCGGGGCGGCACGTTCCAGTCTCACGATCAGCTGGAGACGTTGTTCTTCTCGATGGCTTCCTTGATGACTGTGTCGGTGATGGTCGTCTCGGTCTTCCAGATGACCGCATCGCCCACGACATCTGCCGGCGTGAATTTGATTGTCTTGCCCTGGATGCCAGTGCCGATGTCATTGAGCGTCAAGGTGATGACGCCGGCTGCGACTGCGACGGATGCAACTTCCTTGGTCACCACCGTATTGGGAATGCCGCTCTTGCCGAGGTCGCAGTTCGTCGTCGTGCCACCGTTTTCCTGGATGCACAAAGCAACGGCACTCTTGTAGGCATCGCCCACCGTGATGGCGTTCGCGGACTTGGCGCGGGTCGTGTAGGTGCGGTACTGCGGCAGAGCCACAGCAGCCAGGATGCCGATGATGGCCACGACGATCATCAGTTCGATCAGGGTGAAGCCCTTTTGGGCGCGTGCTTTCAGTTGCATGTCGGTTACTCCAGCGAGTGTTTGGGAGGGAGGCAGACCCCATGAATGCAGGGGGCGTGCCAGCTTCTTTGCCGGCTGCGGGCGTGCGAAATCGCACATTTGGCCGCCTTGCCGGGCTGGGCCTGACAAAAATCGTCACTTCGGCCTGACGCGTTCTGTCAGTCGCGGCCTGAGGAGCAAGAAACGTCAGTCAAGAAAAACGGCGCCGAGGCGCCGTTGACGGATGAAAGCACCGAGCGCCTACAGCGCCATCTCCTGCCCGGCCTGTAACGCGCTGATTCGGTGCGGGCTGTTCAGTGCCTGCACGCCCTGCATGACGGCCTCGGCTTCGCCAGGCTTGATGTGGGTGATGCGCACGTCGACGCTGCCGGCCAGCTGGGCCAGTTCCCGCCCCAGGTCGGACGGGCAGAGGTGCTGGCTGACATGGGCGACCTCCACCTCGTCGTCGCTGAAGGCCGTTTCGATGACGAGGTGGGACAGGCGCAGCTGGGCCAGGCGGCGCCACAACGCAGGGTTGGGGCCGGTGTCGCCGGTGAAGACCCAGTGGGCGTGGCCGCTGGCTTCGCCACCGTCGACGGCGAAACCGACCGCCGGCACGGTGTGGACGGCGGACAGCACCTCGATGACGCGGCCACCGAGCTCCAGGCGGTCACCGATCTGGAAGGGGTGCAGGCTGAGGACGGGTGCCTCGCGGCTGGGCAGGCGCGTGAAGTCGGGCCAGATGGCGCCGTTGAAGATGTGCTGTTGCAGCGTGGCCAGCGTTTGCGGCAGGGCGTGCACCTGGATGGGCGGGCGGCCGGCGGCGACGCGCAGGCGCAGCACGGCATCGGCCAGCAGCGGGATGCCCAGCACATGGTCCAGATGGGAGTGGCTGAGCAGGATGTGGTCGATGGCGGCCAGGGCATCCAGCGGCAGGTCACCCACGCCGGTGCCGGCGTCGATGAGGACATCGTCGTCGAGCAGGAAGGCGGTGGTCTTGTAGCCGGCGGCGATGGCGCCGGAGCAGCCCAGGACGCGGATATTCATGCGGTGCGTTGGCTCGGGATTCGGGGCCTCGCGTCAGGCGAGGTGGAGCCAAGAATGTACGCAGCGGACCGGTATCGGAGGCGGTCGGATTACCGAGTTGGGGGTATCCCAATCGTGAGGAAGTCACAGCAGCCGCGACCCCGGCTGCTCATGCTGCAGACCCCGCCAATCCGGCTCGGCCGGACGGTCCGGGTCGGGCGCTTCAACCCTGGATGAACTGCATCTGCGTGCCGGCCAGCTCGATGAGATCTCCGCTGCGCAAGGCGATGGATTCGCCCGTCAACGGAATGCCGTTGACGCTGGGGCGCTGGGCCCCCTCGACGTGGGCGAAGACGTAGCCGGTGGGGCGCTTGGTGATGGACGCGACCTGCACGCCGGGCTTGCCCAGCGTCGTGACGACCTTGCTCAGCGCCACTTCGCGGCCGGCGGCGGCGCCGGTCAGCACCTTGATGGAGGCCGGGCCGATGACCGGAGCGCTGCCGAGACCGCCGAATGAGGAGCCCAGTCCGCCCAGCGCCGGCACTGCCGCACCGGGCTTGAGGATCATGGTCTTCTCATAGTCGTTGCCGTCATTGAGCAGGAACTTGATCTTGTACTTGCCGATCTCGACGGTGTCGTGGTCGGCCAGCAGCTGCTTCTTGATGGCCTTGCCGTTGATGTAGGTGCCGTTGGTGGAATTGAGGTCTTCAATGAAAACGTCGTTGCCGACCATCTGCAGGACAGCGTGCTCGCCGGAGACGGCGAGGTTGTCGATGACGATGTCGTTGTAGGGCCGCCGACCGAGCGTCGTCTTGTCCTTGGTGATCTGCACCTCTTTGATCACGACACCGTCGAGCGAAACCACCAGTTTGCCCATGAATGACCTCAAGTTCTGTTGTACGTGCCGTGACTCTTAGGCGAGGACTCAGTTGCCGCCACGTCGCCCGAAGGGCCACCAGCCCCGGCCTTCGGTTCGTTGGCGGCCGTCTGCGCGGGCCAGGATGAGCGCGATGTTATCGCGACCGCCGCTGTCATTGGCTGCGTTGATCAGCGCCTGCGCAGTCTCGGGTAGGGCCGTGTTGCCATTGAGCAGGTTGGCGATGCTGTCATCGTCGAGCATGTCGGAGAGCCCGTCCGAGCACATTAGGTAGATGTCGCCGGCCTGGATCTCGTGCAGATGCAGCTCCATCAGTACGGTGTCTTCGACGCCGACGGCGCGCGTGACGAGGTTCTTGTTGCTGGAGAAGGCGGCCTCCTCCACGGTCAGCAGGCCGGCGTCGATCTGCTCCTGCAGCAGGGAATGGTCGCGCGTGATCTGCATCAGGCGGCCGGCGCGCAGGCGGTAGGCGCGCGAGTCGCCCACATGGCCGAGCAGCAGCCCCTCGGGGCGGAAGACGCCGAGCACCAGCGTCGTGCCCATGCCGGCATAGCGCGGGTTGGTGTTGGCGGCGTTGAAGATGGCGCGGTTGGCGTTGTCCACGCAGATGTCCATCGCGCGCCTGACTTCGCCGGCACGGGCCTCGCGGCCGGCGTCTTTCAGCCAGCGGCCGAGTTCGGTGTTGACGAAGCCGGTCAGCATCTGGCTGGCCACCTCGCCGGCGTTGTAGCCGCCCATGCCGTCGGCCAGCACGGCAAGGCCGGCCGCCTCATCGAGGGCAACCGAGTCTTCGTTGTTGTCGCGAGCGCGGCCCACGTCGGTGGCGCTGAAGAACTCCAGGATCATGAGGCTTGAGGTGGCTCGTGGGGCTCGGCAGGGGAGAGACGATTCTGCCCTGCTTCCTCCGGCGTCAAGCGCAGTGTTTGTGCGAAGGCTGCATCGGGGGACTTGACGGGCTCGGGCGCAGGCGGCTCGTTCTGCAGATCCATGATGAGGACGGCTTCGAGGTCGCGCGCCATCTGCTCGCCGGAGGCGTAGCGCAGCTCGGGCCGCTTCTCCTGCGCGACGGTCAACACCAGCGCGAGGGACTCGGGCAGGCCGGGGCGGCGGATGCGCACGTCGGGCGCCGGCTGGGTGGCGATCTGCTGCATCAGCCGCGCCATGGAGTCGCTCTGATGCGGCAGCGTGCCGGTGAGCAGTTGATAGAGCAGCACGCCCAGGGAGTAGAGGTCGCTGCGGCCGTCCACCGTCAGGCCGGACAACTGCTCGGGCGACATGAAGGAGGGCGTCCCGAGCACGAGGCCGGTGCGCGTGCGGCTGCCGTCGCCGACCCGGGCGATGCCGAAGTCCATCAGCTTCAAGCTGCCGTTGACGCGGTCTAGCATGACGTTGGCCGGCTTGATGTCGCGGTGAATAATGCCCTGACTGTGGGCATAGTGCAGTGCGCGCGCCAGGCGCACGCCGATCTGCACGACCTCGCGCACCGGCAGCAGCTGGCCGGCCTTGGCGAACAGGCTGAGGTCGCGGCCCAGCACGTAATCCAGGGCGAGCCAGGCGTCGCGGCCGTCCTGGCCGGCATCGACGACCTGCAGGATGTCCGGGTGCTCCAGCGCCCGCGCCGCACGGGCCTCGCGCATAAAGCGCTCGCGCACATCGGCCAGGTCTTCCGACGAGAACTCGCGGCTCAGCGCCAGGCGCTTGATGGCGACCTGGCGGCCGGTGGAGCGTTGCGTGGCCTTGTAGACGATGGCCATGGCGCCGCGGCCTATCTCGGCGCCGAGTTCGAAGTCATGCAGGTTGGGCGGCGACGCGGCCTGCGATGAGGAGGCGCCAGGGGCCTGCGTCTGCTGCACGGCGGGTAGCGTCGAAGGCTCGTCCTGTGGCGCGTCTGCGCTTTCGGCGACCCTGCCGATGAGGCGCTGCCAAAAGCCGCCTGCCGTGCCGGGTTTGCTGCCGCTTGCCATGCGGCAGATCTTAGGTCGGCTCGCGCTTGCTGCGGCGGGCGAGTGCAAGACCCACCACGACGACAAGGACCGCGCAGCTGATGCTGACCGCGTAGTCCATGCCATGCATGTGCGTCTCGAACCACTCATGCACGGCCATATCCGTCGTCGCCATCTCGCCGGCGACGAAGCCCAGCAGCGCTGCGCCGAGTGTGATGATGGCCGGGAAACGCTCCATCAACTTCAGCAGCAGCGTGCTACCGAAGATGATCAACGGAATGGACAACCCCAGGCCGATGACGAGCAGCGGCAGGCGCAGTGGCTCGGGCGCGCTGTTGGCGGCGGCGGCCACGGCGATGACGTTGTCCAGACTCATGACCAGGTCGGCGATGAGGATGGTGCGAACGGCCGTCCACAGGTTGCCGCTGGCGTGCACGTCGGCGTCGTCATCGCTGTCGGCCAGCAGCTGGATGCCTATCCAGAGCAGCAGCACCGCGCCGATCAGCTTGAGCCAGGGCAGCTGCAGCAACTGCACGGCGAACAGCGTCAACACGACGCGCAGCAGAATGGCGGCGCCGCTGCCGAAGACAATGGCCTTCTTCTGCTGGCTGTGCGGCAGGTTGCGCGATGCCAGCGCGATGACGACGGCGTTGTCACCCGAAAGCAGGATGTTGACCCAGATGATCTTCAGCAGCGCGATGAAGAAGGCGGCGTTCAGCAGGTCCATGGCGTGTAGGTCGGTCAAGCAAAAAAAAGCCGCCGGTCGAACCCGGCGGCTGGTGTGGGGTCGAGACCCGATTACAGCAGGGCCTTGAGCAGCTTGGCCATTTCCGACGGATTGCGCGTGACCGTGAAGCCGCACTCTTCCATGATGGCGAGCTTGGCGTCGGCCGTATCGGCGCCGCCGGAGATCAGCGCGCCGGCGTGGCCCATGCGCTTGCCGGGGGGCGCCGTGACGCCGGCGATGAAGCCGACGATGGGCTTCTTCATGTTCAGCTTGCACCAACGGGCGGCTTCCGCCTCGTCCGGGCCGCCGATCTCGCCGATCATGATGACGGCGTCGGTGTCCGGGTCGTCGTTGAAGGCCTTCATCACGTCGATGTGCTTCAAGCCGTTGATCGGGTCGCCGCCGATGCCGACTGCCGATGATTGGCCCAGGCCGATCTCGGTCAGCTGGGCCACGGCTTCATACGTCAGCGTGCCCGAGCGCGAGACGACGCCGATGCGGCCCTTGCGGTGGATGTGGCCCGGCATGATGCCGATCTTGATTTCTTCCGGCGTGATCAGGCCGGGGCAGTTGGGGCCCAGCAGCAGCGTCTTCTTGCCGCCGGCCAGCTCCTTGGCCTTCATCTTGTTGCGCACTTCAAGCATGTCCCGGACCGGGATGCCTTCGGTGATGCAGATCGCCAGATCCAGGTCGGCCTCGACGGCTTCCCAGATCGCAGCGGCAGCGCCGGCGGGCGGCACGTAGATCACGGACACGGTCGCGCCGGTCTGCGAGGCGGCTTCCTTGACGGTCGCGTAGATGGGGATCTCGCTGAACTTCTCGCCGGCCTTCTTCGGGTTCACGCCCGCGACGAAGGCGTTCTTGCCGTTGGCATAGGCTTGGCAGCCCAGCGTGTGGAACTGACCGGTCTTACCCGTGATGCCCTGGGTGATGACCTTGGTGTCTTTATTGATGTAGATGGACATGTCTGATTCCTCTTAGGCGACGGCAGCGACGATCTTGGTCGCAGCTTCGGCCATGGTGTCGGCGGCGATGATGGGCAGGCCGGATTCGGCCAGCATCTTCTTGCCCAGTTCTTCGTTGGTGCCCTTCATGCGCACGACCAGCGGCACGGACAGGTTCACGGCCTTGCAGGCGGTGATGACACCTTCGGCGATGGTGTCGCACTTCATGATGCCGCCGAAGATGTTGACCAGGATTCCCTTGACGCTCTTGTTCTTGAGCATGATCTTGAAGGCCTCGGTCACCTTCTCGGCCGTGGCGCCGCCGCCGACGTCCAGGAAGTTGGCCGGCTCGCCGCCGAACAGCTTGATGGTGTCCATGGTGGCCATGGCCAGGCCGGCGCCGTTCACCAAGCAGCCGATGTTGCCGTCCAGGCTGATGTAGGCGAGGTCGAACTTGCTGGCTTCGACTTCAGCGGGATCTTCTTCGTCGAGGTCGCGGTAGGCCACGATCTCGGGGTGGCGGAACAGCGCGTTGGCGTCGAAGTTGAACTTGGCGTCCAGCGCCATCAGGTTGCCCTTGGAATCGCAGTTCAGCGGGTTGATTTCAACCAGCGACGCATCGGTGTCCATGTAGCACTTGTAGAGCTTGGCGAAGATGTCGACGGCCTGGTCGACGGACGCGCCGGTCAGGCCGATGGCCGCAGCGATCTTCTTGCTTTGCTCGGTGGTCAGGCCCACCAGCGGGTCGATCATCTCGGTGATGATCTTCTCGGGCGTGGAGTGGGCTACTTCCTCGATGTCCATGCCGCCTTCGCTCGACGCGATGAAGGCGACCGTCTGCGTGCCGCGGTCGGTGACCAGCGAGACGTAGAGCTCATTCTTGATGTCGGCGCCGTCTTCGATGTACAGGCGTCGGACCTTCTGGCCTTCGGGGCCGGTCTGGTGCGTCTTGAGCTGCATGCCGAGGATGGCTTCGGCCTTTTCCTTCAGCTCATCGATGCTCTTGGCGACCTTGACGCCGCCGCCCTTGCCGCGACCACCGGCGTGGATCTGGGCCTTGACCACCCAGACCGGGCCGCCCAGCTTCTGCGCGGCCTCGACGGCTTCCTGCACGGTGAAGGCGGGAATGCCGCGCGGCACCGGCACGCCGAACTGGCGCAGGATTTCTTTGCCTTGGTATTCGTGGATTTTCATGGCTGGGTCTTTCGGTCGGGGAAGTCAGGAAGCGGTCGAGGCTGGCTCTGGCGTCAGATGCCAACGAGGATAGAACTGGGCGACGGTGGCGCCGTCTCTGCGCAGCGCGTGGCAGCGGTCGAGCTGGAAGGGCGGGTTGCCGTCGGCGTCGCCTTCACGCGTATCGATGACCGAGCCGGCCATCGCCTGGATGGCTGCGGTGGGCAGTACCAGGCAGAGCTCGGTCAGATGCGTGCAGCCGCGTGTGCCGCTCAGGCGTTCGGTGACGGCCTGGCGAAAGCCCTTCAGCAGGTTCAGGCCGACGAGCCGGGCATAGGCGTCGCCGTGCTCGCCGCAGGCTTGCGCGTAGGGCATCCACAGCGTCTCGGACGAGGCGGCGGTGATCGTCAGCGTCGCGTCGACGGTCAGATGCAGGTGCATCTCGTGGATGGGGTCGCCCGCGTTGCGGGTCACGCCGGCCAGCGGTACGTCATGTGACTTGGTGTCGATGAGGCTGGCTTCGACGTCGAACAGGCCGTCATCACGCGCGAACACCTGCACATCGAAGGCGCGGCGGTGCAGCGGGCGGCGCGTGACGGAGGGATGGACTGCGGGCATGGGCGGGAAGCAAGCGAAACAACCCGGCCGGTGCCGGTACAGCGGTTTTGCCAGCTTTCGGAGCCGCTTTGCCGTAGGGGCCAGTGGCTTGTAACCGGGTGAACCGCCGTTTTCGGGGCAGCCGGCAATGTAGCACGGAGGGTGAAAATCACCCCTGCGCGCTCGGTCAAGCACCCCTTAGGCCCTGAGCAAGCGGCGCACCACTTCGGGGGCAAAACCCCGGGCCAGCAAAAAGCGGGTCTGGCGCGCCTGGTCGGCGGCGTCGCGGGCGGGTTCCGCCCCGAAACGCTTGAGCCAGACCTCGCGGGCGCGCTCCAGCTCGGTCGCGCGCAGCGCTGATTGCTGCTCGGCGTCCAGCTTCAGCCCGTGCTGGGCCAGTTCCTGCTGGATGCGCTGGGCGCCGAAACGGCGCGCGCGCAGATGCAGGCGTGACTCGACAAAGCGGGTTTCATCGAGGTACCCAGCCGCAGCAAGGGCATCGAGCAGGGCGTCGACGACGCTCTCGCCCGCCTCGGGCGCTTCTTCGACGGACAGGTCGCTACCTTCGCCGCCCGCTTGAGCGGCAAGCCGGGCGCGCTGCTGCTGCTCAATGCGCAGCAGCTTGCGCCGCAACTCGGCGCGGCTCTGCTCGCGCTGGGCCAGCAGGGCTATGGCCCGAGCCTTCAGCGACAGGGGCGCGCGCGCCACGACGGCCGGCCGCGTGGGCTTATTCCGGTGCTGCGGTGGTCAGCAGCGCCACGCCCAGCGACTCGCGGATCTTGTTCTCGATTTCGAGGGCCACGTCGGGGTTCTCGCGCAGGAATTCGCGGGCGTTGTCCTTGCCCTGGCCGATCTTCTCGCCCTGGTAGGCGTACCAGGAACCAGACTTCTCGACGATCTTGGCGACGACGCCCATGTCGACGATCTCGCCCTCGCGGCTGATGCCTTCGCCGTAGAGGATGTCGAATTCGGCGGTCTTGAACGGAGGGCTGACCTTGTTCTTGACGACCTTGACCTTGGTCTCGGAGCCGATGACTTCTTCGCCCTTCTTGATGGAGCCGATGCGGCGGATGTCCAGGCGCACGGAGGCGTAGAACTTCAGCGCGTTGCCGCCGGTGGTCGTTTCAGGCGAACCGAACATGACGCCGATCTTCATGCGGATCTGGTTGATGAAGATGACCATGCAGTTGGTCTTCTTGATCGTGGCGGTCAACTTGCGCAGCGCCTGGCTCATCAGGCGGGCCTGCAGGCCGGGCAGGCTGTCGCCCATCTCGCCTTCGAGTTCGGCCTTGGGCGTCAACGCCGCAACCGAGTCGATGACGATGAGGTCCACCGAGCCGGAGCGCACCAGCGCGTCGACGATCTCGAGGGCTTGCTCGCCGGTGTCGGGCTGGCTGATCAGCAGTTCCTGCAGATTGACGCCGAGCTTCTGGGCGTACTGGATGTCGAGCGCGTGTTCAGCGTCGATGAAGGCGCAGGTGCCGGCGAGCTTTTGCATCTCGGCGATGACTTGCAGCGTCAGCGTCGTCTTGCCCGAGGATTCAGGGCCGTAGATCTCGACGACGCGGCCGCGCGGCAGGCCGCCGACGCCCAGGGCGATGTCCAGGCCCAGGGAGCCGGTGGAGACGACCTGGATGTCTTCGATGACCTCGCCTTCACCGAGACGCATGATGGAGCCCTTGCCGAACTGCTTCTCGATCTGGGCGAGGGCGGCTTGCAGGGCCTTGGCTTTTTCGGTGTTCAGGGCTTTGACGGGGGCGTCCATGCGGGTCTCCAAATGCAGTGAGTGAATTATGGGGCAATCTGTATGTTTGTACAGTGGTTTGTCCCCAGGATTGATGAGCATGCTAGCGGCCGGGTGGCTCATGGCGTGAGCCAGTTAGGCAGCGCCTAACATCGGCGGCGGAGACAAGACGATGCGCATCCTGATTGCCGAAGATGACCAAGTGCTGGCCGATGGTCTGCTGCGTGCGCTGCGTGCGTCGGGCTATGCGGTGGACCGCGTCAGCAGCGGCACGGAGGCCGACTCGGCGCTGGCGACGCATGAGTTCGATCTCGTGATCCTGGATCTCGGCCTGCCGCGCCTGCACGGGCTGGAGGTGTTGCGCAAGCTGCGCGCGCGCGGCTCGACGATGCCGGTGCTGATCCTGACGGCGGCCGACAGCGTCGAGCAACGCGTCAAGGGGCTGGACCTGGGCGCCGACGACTACATGGCCAAGCCCTTCTCGCTGCAGGAGCTGGAGGCGCGCGTGCGGGCGTTGACGCGGCGCGGTTTGGGCACGGCCAGCAGCGTCATCAAGCATGGGCCGCTGACGTTTGATGCGACCGGCCGCGTGGCCTACATCAACGAGCAGATGCTGGAGCTGTCGGCGCGCGAGCTGTCGCTGCTGGAGGTGCTGCTGCAGCGCGCGGGGCGCTTGGTCAGCAAGGACCAGCTCGTCGAGCGCCTGTGCGAGTGGGGCGAGGAGGTCTCGAACAACGCCATCGAGGTCTACATCCACCGGCTGCGCAAGAAGATCGAGCAGGGGCCGATCCGTATCGCGACGGTGCGTGGTCTTGGCTACTGCCTGGAAAAGATCGCCTCCTAGATGCCGACCAAGGACGGCGCCAACCCGCAGCAGCAGGGTTCGCTGTTCGGCGAGATCCTCGACTGGATGCTCGCGCCGCTGCTGCTGATCTGGCCGATCAGCGTGGCGCTGACCTGGCTGGTGGCGCAGGGCATTGCCAGCAGGCCCTACGACCGGGAGCTGGGCGAGATGGCGCGCAGCCTCGGGCAGCAGGTGGCTGCGCCTGAGGCGCCGGCCCGCAGCCGGGACCGCTATGCCCTGGCACCCGAGGCGGCGGCGCTGCTGCGGGTGGACGCCTCGGACACCGTCTTTTATCAAGTGCTGGGCCTGCGCGGCGAGCTGCTTAGCGGCGACGCGACGCTGCCGGTGCCCACGGAAGACAGCCCCATCGTGCCCTGGGAGCTGCACTTCCGCGATGACGAGGTGGGCGCGGATGCCGTGCGGGTCGCCTACCTCTGGGTCGCACCCGAGGGCCAGGCCGGGCA
Organism: Roseateles sp. P5_E8; assembly: GCF_054177665.1. Taxonomy (NCBI): domain Bacteria; kingdom Pseudomonadati; phylum Pseudomonadota; class Betaproteobacteria; order Burkholderiales; family Sphaerotilaceae; genus Roseateles; species Roseateles sp. P5_E8. The sequence goes on from NZ_JBGCUM010000019.1 coordinate 49,347, forward strand.
GGCCAAGACCATGCTGGTGCAGGTGGCCGAGACGCTGGGCAAGCGTGGGCGGCTGACGAACGAGATCATCAAGGGCGTCATCCTGCCGCAGTTCGTCATCCTGCCGCTGGCCGTGCTGCTGGTATGGCTGGCGCTGGCGCGTGGCATCGCGCCGCTGAACGAGCTGCAGCGGCGCATCCGTTCGCGCGAGAGTTCAGACCTGTCCCCCATCGACGAGCAGCGTGTGCCCGACGAAGTGGCGCCGCTGGTGCAGGCCATCAACGACCTGCTGGCGCGACTGGATTCGTCGATGAGCCGGCAGAAGCATTTCCTGGCAGACGCGGCGCACCAGCTGAAGACGCCGCTGGCGGGGCTGCGCACGCAGGCCGAGCTGATCCAGCGCGAGATCGACGCCGGCCGCGCCTCGCCCGAGGAGTTGAAGCGCTCCCTCGGGCACATCGCCAAGGCCAGCGAGCGGGCGGCCCACATGGTCAACCAGCTGCTGTCGATGGCGCGGGCCGAGGACGCCGAGCAGGCCATGCGGCGCGAGCCGGTCAACCTGGCCGAAGTCGCCGTCGACACGGTGCGCGACTTCGTGCCGCGCGCGCTGGAGCGGCGCATCGACCTCGGCTACGACGGCGTCGTACCGGAAGACGGCCGGCTGCGCGTGCAGGGGCAGCCGGTGCTGATAGGCGAGCTGATCCGCAATCTGGTCGACAACGCGCTGCTCTACACGCCGGCGGGTGGGCTGGTGACGGTGCGTGTCGTGGAGGACCCGTTCGGCCAGGTCGTCGTGCTGCAGGTGGAGGACACCGGGCCGGGCATCGCTCCGGCGGAGCGGGAGAAGGTCTTCCAGCCGTTCTACCGCTCGCTGGGCAGCGGTGCGGAGGGCTCAGGCCTGGGCCTGGCCATCGTCAGGGAGATCGTGCAGCAGCACGAGGCCGAGCTGACGCTGGACGACACGCGCCTGCGCCGCGCAGCGGGCGGGGAGTCGCCGGACGGGCAGGGCCCGGGCGCGCGGTTCACGATCCGTTTCCCGGCCGAGCCGGCGGCGGAAGGGGCCGAGTGAGCGCGCGGCCGGTGCACGCCCTGATATCGGGATGGGATGCAAGGCGCAAACCACAGCCATAGCGGGCTATGGCGAGGATTTGCAACGCCGCAGACCGCCCGAGCCAGGGATGTGCGGCGGTCGTGGGCTCGCTCAGCCCTTTCCTCAGGTCTTCACCAGCTTCTTGACGCGGGCGATCGACATCAGCAGGCCAAGGCTCAGCCCCAGCGTCACCATCGCCGTGCCGCCATAGCTGACGAAGGGCAGGGGCACGCCGACGACCGGCAGGATGCCGCTGACCATGCCCATGTTGACGAAGACGTAGGTGAAGAAGGACAGCGTCACCGCGCCGGCCATCAGCCGCGTGAACAGCGTCGGCGCGTCGGAGGCGATCATCAAACCGCGCAGGATCAGCGCCGTGAAGCCGGCCAGCAGGGACAGCGCGCCGAACAGGCCGAACTCCTCGCCGAAGGCCGCGAAGATGAAGTCGGTGGTGCGTTCGGGGATGAACTCCAGGTGGGTTTGCGTGCCCTTCATGAAGCCCTTGCCGGTCAGGCCACCGGAACCGATGGCGATCTCGCCCTGGATGATGTGGAAGCCCTTGCCGAGCGGGTCCTTGGACGGATCCAGCAGCGTGCAGATGCGGTGCTTCTGGTACGGCTTGAGCACCGGCCAGGTCACGTCGGGCTGGCAGATCTTGTCCTCGCTGAGCACCAGCGTCGTGGCCGCCGCCGCCGCCAGCAACATGGCGGGGACGATCAGCTTCCACGGCAGGCCGGCGAAGAAGATCACGTACAGGCCCGCAGCCAGCACCAGGATGCCGGTGCCGAGGTCGGGCTGCTTGGCGATCAGGAAGAAGGGCAGCAGCAGCAGCGCGAAGGCGGCGACGAAGTCCGGCCAGCGCAGGATGCCCTCGCGCTTCTGGAACCACCAAGCCAGCATCAGCGGCGTGGCGAGCTTGAGCAGCTCGGACGGCTGGATCTGCGTGATGCCGATGTTGAGCCAGCGCATCGCGCCCTTCTTGGTGACGCCGAACAGGGCGGTCGCGATCAGCAGGGCCAGGCCCAGCGTGTACAGCGGGATGGCCAGCGCCATCAGCTTCTGCGGCGGCACCTGGGCGACGATGAACATCAGGCCCAGCGCCAGAGCCATGTTGCGGCCATGGTCGACGAAGCGGGTGCCGTGGTCATAACCGGCCGAGTACATGCACAGCAGGCCCCAGCCGCACATCCACAGCACGGCAAGCAGCAGCGGGATGTCGAAGCCGATCAGCCAGGGCCGCAGCCGGCTCATCAGCGGTGGGCGCTCGATGACGGTCATCGCGAGGCTCCTGATGCGGGTGCGGAGGCCGCCGCTGCAGCGGGTGGCAGCAGCGGCACGTCGGCCGCCTTGCGCGGCACGCCGATGGGCGCGAAGGTCTGGCCCAGCTGCGTCTTGGCGATGTCTTCTTCGCTGGGGTAGACGCCGGCGAGCAGGTAGTCGAACACGCGGCGCGCGATGGGCGCGGCCGACATCGAGCCATAGCCGGCGTTCTCGACGATGACGGCCAACGCCACGGTCGGGTTGTCGACGGGTGCGAAGGCGACGTAGAGCGAGTGGTCGCGCTTGCGCTCGTCTGCCTTGATGTTGCTGTACTTCTCGCCGGCCCTCAGGCCGATGGCCTGGGCGGTGCCGGTCTTGCCGCCGCTCTGGTAGGGCGCGTTCAGGAAGGCCAGGCGCGAGGTTCCCTCAAGCGTCACGCCGTTCATCGCGTTCTGGATGATGGCGACGTCGGCCGGCTTGAGCGGCAGCGGCTCCAGCGCGTCGCTGGCCACGCGGCGCTGCTCGTGGCGCACGACGTCCTCGATCTCGCGCACCAGGCGCGGCCTGTAGCGCTGGCCGCCTGAGGCGATGGTCGAGTAGGCGTTGGCCATCTGCAGCATGGTGAAGTTGTTGTAGCCCTGGCCGATGCCCAGCGAGATGGTCTCGCCGGGGAACCACTTCTGATTCGCCGGGCTCTTGGAGAAGTAGCGGCGCTTCCACTCCTGCGAGGGCAGGACGCCGGTGACCTCGCCCTGCACGTCGATCTCGGTCTTGCGGCCCAGGCCGAAGGGCAGCAGCTGGTCGTGGATGAGGTCCACGCCCATCTCGTTGGCCAGGCTGTAGAAGTAGACGTTGGACGAGGACACGATGGCCAGGCGCATGTCCTTTGGGCCGGCCCGGTCCGTCTCGGGGCTGCCGAAGTTGCGGCCGCCGAAGCTGTAGACCAGGTTGTCCATGACGATGGTGCCCGGCGCGCGCTTGCCGCTGTTCAGCGCGGCCATGGCCATCAGCGGCTTGAAGGTCGAACCCGGCGGGTAGGTGCCGCGCAAGGCCCGGTTCAGCAGCGGCTTGTCGATGTCCTCGTTGAGGTCGCGCCAGGAGTCGGCGTCGATGCCGTCGACAAACAGATTGGGGTCGAAGGTCGGCTTGGACACGAAGGCCAGCACCTCGCCGTTGCGCGGGTCGATGGCCACCAGCGCGCCACGACGTTCGCCATAGAGCCGCTCCACCAGCGCCTGCAGCTTGATGTCGATGGACAGGTTCAGCGTGTTGCCGGGCGTGGGCGGCTTGTGGTCCAGCCGGCGCACGGCACGGCCACCGGCGCTGGTCTCGACCTGCTCGAAGCCGGTTGCGCCGTGCAACTCCTTCTCGTAGGCCTGCTCCAGGCCCAGCTTGCCGATGTACTCGGTGCCGCGGTAGTTGGCGAGGTCTTCCTCCTCCCAATCGTCCATGGCCTTCTTCTCGGCCTGGTTGATGCGGCCGATGTAGCCGATCAGATGGGCGCCGATGTCGCCCAGCGGGTAGGAGCGGAACAGCCGCGCCTTGATCTCGACGCCGGGGAAGCGATAGCGCTGGGCCGTGAAGCGAGCCACCTCCTCGTCGGTCAGCTTGGTTCGGATGGGCAGGGAGTCGGTGTGCTTGGCCTCTTCCAGCAGCCGCTTGAAGCGGCGCTTGTCGCGCGGTTGGATCTCCAGCACTTCGCCCAGCGCCTCGATGGTGGCGTCCAGGCTGTTGACCTTGTCGGGGTTGATCTCCAGCGTGTAGGCCGAGTAGTTGCTGGCCAGCACGACGCCGTTGCGGTCCTTGATGAGGCCGCGGTTGGGCACGATGGGCACGACGGCGATGCGGTTGGACTCGGCCCGCTCGGCAAAGCTGTCGTACTGCCAGACTTGCAGCCACACCAGGCGCAGCACCAGCAGGCCGAAGCAGAACAGCACGAACGCGCCCGCCGCCAGCACGCGCAGCCGGAAGCGGGACAGCTCCTGGTGGAGGTTCTTGAGGACGACCACTTGGGTTTACAGGGGCCTGTGCGCGTCGCGGTCCGGCGCGCGGCGCTGCGGGGCCAGCAGCAGCATGCTGGCGATGGGCCACAGCGCGGCCTCGAACACCGGCGCCAGCAGCACGCCCCAGCCCGGCCACATGCCGCCGACGATCATCCGCACGATCAGCGCCAGCACATGGGCGGCGAAGAACAGCGGCAGCACCTGGATGGCCTGGGCGCCGACGCTGAACCATGGCAGGCGGCGGTGCAGCATGATCGCGCCGAAGCTCAGTCCGCTATAGGACAGCGCATGCTGGCCCAGCAGAGCGCCGTCATGCACGTCGATGAGCAGGCCGAACACGAAGGCCCACAGCACGCCGATGCGCCTGGGCTGGTGCACGCCCCAGAACACCAGCACGACGGCCAGCACGTCCGGCATGGCGGCGACGCGGCCTACCGGCACCATGTCGATCATCAGCGCGACGATCAGCGTGAAGGCGATGAACCAGGGGTTGGCGGGGAGCAGCAGCTTTTCAGCTGCGCGCGGCATGATCATGGCGTCGCCCCCGAAGCCTTGGCGGCGGCCTTCGCGGCGCGTTCTTCCTTCTTCACCGCGCGGGCGGCAGCCTTGGCCTCGGCGGTCAAGGCCGCTTCGGCCGCCGTCGCCACCTCGGCCTCCTGCTTGGCTGCGAGATGCCGGTCCATGGGCTGCAGCACCAGCACATGGCGGGCGCTGTCGGGCTGGGCGATGGGCGCCAGCAGCACCTGGGCGAAGCTGGAGTCGGCGCGGCGGTCGACCACCGTGACCTTGGCCACCGGCAGGCCCGGCGGGTAGACGCCGTCCAGGCCGGAGGTCGTCATCAGGTCGCCCACCTTCACGTCGGCGTTGGCGGCCAGGAAGCGCAGCTCCATGCCGCTGCCGTCGGCGCGGCCGGCGGCGGCGTTGCGCATCTGCGTGCGCGCGTTCAGCAGCGGGATGGCGGCGTCCTTGTCGGTCAACAGCGTCACCTCGGCGGACAGCGGGTAGACGCGCGTCACTTGGCCCAGCACGCCACTCTCGTTGATGACGGGCGAGCCGGCCGCCACGCCCTGCGTCGCGCCCCGGTCGATGACGACGCGGCGCGAGAAGGGGTCGGGCGCCTCGAACAGCACCTCGGCGGACAGGGACGGCACCGCCGCCGCGGGGCGCAGGTCCAGCAGCTTGCGCAGGCGCGCGTTCTCGGTCTGCAGCGCTTCGGCGCGCGACAGGCGCTCGGCCTGCTCGGCCAGTTGGCGCCTGGCCTGGTCTTCCGCCGCCATCGCGCGCTTGGTGCCGCGCAGGTAGTCGCCTGCGGTCTCCCACGTGTCCACCGGCGTCTGCATCAGCCGCTGCACGGGCTGCAGGACGAGGGCGAGCGCGGCGCGGGCCGGCTGCATCAGCTTGAAGCGGGCGTCAGCCACCATCATCACCAGGGCCAGCGCCGAACACAGCACGAGCTTGGTCAGCGCCGACGGACCCTGGCGGAAGAACGGCGGTGGGGAGCGGTCTAGGGTGCCGAAGGGCATGGCGCGCGCGGCGCGTTAAGAGAGGCTTATTCCGACGTGAAGATGGAGCCGAGGCGCTCCATGCGTTCCAGGGCCATGCCGCAACCGCGCACGACGCAGGTCAGCGGGTCTTCGGCCACCAGCACCGGCAGGCCGGTTTCCTCGCCCAGAAGGCGGTCCAGGTCGCGCAGCAGGGCGCCGCCGCCGGTCAGCATCATGCCGCGCTCGGCGATGTCGGCGCCCAGCTCGGGCGGCGTCTGCTCCAACGCGTTCTTCACGGCGGAGACGATCTGGTTGAGCGGGTCGGTCAGCGCTTCCAGGATCTCGTTGGACGAGATCGTGAAGCTGCGCGGCACGCCTTCAGAGAGGTTGCGGCCCTTGACCTCCATCTCCTTGACCTCGGAGCCGGGGAAGGCGCTGCCGATGTTCTTCTTGATCGACTCGGCCGTGGGCTCGCCGATCAGCATGCCGTAGTTGCGGCGGATGTAGTTGATGATGGCTTCGTCGAACTTGTCGCCGCCGACGCGGACCGAGCCCTTGTAGACCATGCCGCCCAGCGAGATGACGCCGACCTCGGTGGTGCCGCCGCCGATGTCGACGACCATGGAGCCCGAGGCTTCGGAGACCGGCAGACCGGCGCCGATCGCGGCGGCCATGGGTTCCTCGATCAGGTAGACCTCCGACGCGCCAGCACCGAGCGCCGATTCGCGGATGGCACGGCGCTCCACCTGGGTCGAGCCGCAGGGCACGCAGATGATGATCCTCGGGCTCGGCTTGAAGGTCTTCGAGTCGTGGACCATCTTGATGAACTGCTTGAGCATCTGCTCAGTGACAGTGAAGTCGGCAATCACGCCGTCTTTCATCGGCCGGATGGCCTCGATGTTGCCGGGCACCTTGCCCAGCATGGCCTTGGCCTCGCGGCCGACGGCCTGGATGGTCTTCTTGCCGTTGGGGCCGCCCTCGTGGCGGATGGAAACCACCGAGGGCTCGTCGAGGACGATGCCCTTGCCACGCACGTAAATCAGGGTGTTGGCGGTGCCGAGGTCGATGGCGAGGTCGGTGGAGAAATAGCGGCGCAGGGAGGCGAACATGGGTGGGCGCGGAAGGAGCCTCGCCAGCGGGGCGCGGCTCTGAAAATGGGGTGTGCTTAAAGCAGCGAGGCCGCCCGGACAGCGACGAAATCTGTCGCTGAAGGGGCAGCCCCGAAGGCCATGAAGATGGACGGCGATAATAACCGAACCCCTTCGTTTTGAGCCCGCCAATGTGGGCCTGGTAACACGATGGCAATGGGTCGCGAAGGCCCTTGGCAAGCAGCCAATCAAGGCGCAGCGCGCCGCCCGCACTCGCGTGCGGGCAAGCGGTGCAACGCCGAGTGGCTGCTTGCCAAGGACCTTCCCGGAGGGTTGGGGTCAAAAGGACCGCGCGCGGCGTTGCAAATCCTCGCCGGGTACCCAACCCGGCTGCGGTTTGCGCCTTGCTCGCGGCCCTTTTGGCCCCAACGCGGCCCGTTGCCATCGTGTTACCAGGCCCCGGCTTTCTGGCTCAATCCTTACACCTGAAAACGACCCCCATGAGCCTCACCCCCGATGACGTGAGCCGCATCGCCCATCTGGCCCGGCTGGAACTGCAACCTGCGGAGTCCGAGGCGCTGCTGGGCAACCTGAACGACTTCTTCAAGATCGTGGACCAGATGAGCGCCGTCGACACCGCCGGCGTCGAGCCGCTGTACACGCCGCTGTCGGCCGTGCAAGAGGTGGCCCTGCGCCTGCGCGAGGACGCGGTCACCGAGAGCAACCAGCGCGAAGCCAACCAGCGCAGCGCCCCGGCCGTCGAGGACGGCCTCTTCCTCGTTCCCAAGGTCATCGAATGAAGCCCGTTCACGACATGGGCGTGGCCGAGCTGGCCACCGCGCTGAAAAGCCGTGCCGTCTCCAGCCGCGAGGCCACGCAAGGCCTGCTGGACCGCATTGCCGCCCACGCCAGCCTGGGCGCTTTCCTGCACGTCGATACAGACGGCGCGCTGACCCGTGCTGACGCCGCCGATGCGGTGCTGGCCGCCGGCAACGCCGGCCCGTTGACCGGCGTGCCCATCGCCCACAAGGACATCTACGTCACGGCCGACATGCCGACGACGGCCGGCTCCAAGATCCTGGCCGGCTACCGCAGCCCTTTCGACGCCACCGTGGTCGCCAAGCTGAACGCCGCCGGCACGGTTTCCCTGGGCAAGCTGAACTGCGACGAGTTCGCGATGGGCTCGGCCAACGAGAACAGCGCTTACGGCCCGGCCCACAACCCCTGGGACCTTGGCCGCGTGCCCGGCGGTTCGTCCGGCGGCTCGGCGGTGGCCGTGGCCGCGCGCCTGGTGCCGGCCACGACCGGCACCGACACCGGCGGCTCGATTCGGCAGCCGGCCAGCTTCACCGGGATCACCGGTATCAAGCCGACGTATGGCGTGTGCTCGCGCTACGGAATGATCGCCTTCGCATCGAGCCTGGACCAAGCCGGTCCCATGGCCCGCTCGGCCGAGGACTGCGCGCTGCTGCTGTCCAGCATGAGCGGCTTCGACGAGCGCGACGCGACCAGCGTGCAGCAGCCGCCACAGGACTTTTACGCGCAGATGCTCGCGGCGCGCGAGGGCGCGACGGCAGCTCAGCCGCTTAAGGGGCTGCGTATCGGCCTGCCGAAGGAGTTCTTCCCGGCCGGTCTGTCCGCCGACGTGAATGCCGCCGTGCGCGCCGGTCTGGCTGAACTGGAAAAGCTGGGCGCCACGCTCGTGGACGTCAGCCTGCCGCGCACCGAGCTGGCCATTCCCGTCTACTACATCATTGCCCCGGCCGAGGCGAGCTCCAACCTGAGTCGCTTCGACGGCGTCAAGTTCGGCCATCGCGCAGCCAAGTACGACGATCTTCTTGATATGTACAAGAAGACGCGCGCCGAGGGCTTCGGCCCCGAGGTGAAGCGCCGGATCATGATCGGCAGCTATGTGCTGTCGCACGGCTACTACGACGCCTATTACCTGCAGGCGCAAAAACTGCGCCGCATGATCGCGGACGACTTCCAGCAGTGCTTCGCGCAATGCGATCTGATCGCCGGCCCGGTGGCGCCGACCGTCGCCTGGAAGCATGGCGAGGGCAAGGACAACCCGACGCAGGCCTACCTCGCCGACATCTTCACGCTGCCCGGCTCGCTGGCCGGCCTGCCCGGCATGAGCGTGCCGGTGGGCCTCGGCGACGGCGGCATGCCCGTTGGCTTGCAGCTGATTGGCAACTACTTCAAGGAAGGGCAGTTGCTGCACGCCGCCCACGCGCTTCAGCAGGCGACCGACTGGCACCTCGCCGCGCCTGCAGGATTCTGAACATGCCTACTTCCAAACTCATCCGCGGTTATGAGGTCGTTATCGGCCTCGAAAACCACGTCCAGCTCTCCACGCAGAGCAAGATCTTCAGCGGCAGCTCCACCGCCTTCGGCGCGGCGCCCAACACCCAGGCCTCGCCGGTGGACCTGGCCCTGCCCGGCACGCTACCGGTGCTGAACCGCGCTGCCGTCGAGCGCGCCATCCGCTTTGGCCTGGCCGTCGGCGCCAAGGTGGCGCCGCTGTCCATCTTCGCGCGCAAGAACTATTTCTACCCTGACCTGCCCAAGGGCTACCAGATCAGCCAGTTCGAGATCCCGGTCGTGCAGGGCGGCTCGGTCGAGTTTTTCGTTGGCGACGTGAAGCACAAGGTCAACCTGACCCGTGCCCACTTGGAAGAGGACGCGGGCAAGAGCCTGCACGAGGACTATCACGGCCAGTCGGGCATCGACCTGAACCGCGCCGGCACGCCGCTGCTGGAAATCGTCTCCGAGCCCGACATGCGCTCGGGCGCCGAAGCCGCCGAGTACGCCAAGACGCTGCACGCGCTGGTGATGTGGCTGGGCATCTGCGACGGCAACATGCAGGAAGGTTCGTTCCGCTGCGACGTCAACGTGTCGGTGCGCAAGCCCGGCGAGCCCTACGGCACGCGCCGCGAGATCAAGAACCTCAACAGCTTCCGCTTCCTTTTGCAGGCGGTGGACTACGAGGTCAACTGGCAGATCGACGAGATCGAGGACGGCCGCAAGATCCAGCAGGCCACGATCCTGTTCAACCCGGACACGGGCGAGACCCGCGCGATGCGCAGCAAGGAAGACTCGGCCGACTACCGCTACTTCCCCGATCCCGACCTGCCGCCGCTGGTGATCGCGCCGGAGTGGGTGGAGCGGGTGCGTGGCGAGATGCCCGAGCTGCCGCGCGTGATGGCGGCGCGCTTCGAAAGCGTGGACGGCCTGCCGGCCTATGACGCGACGATGATGACGCAGAGCCTGGCGACGGCGCGCTACTACGAGGCTGCCAAGGCCACCGGTGCGGCGCCCAAGCTGGTGGCGAACTGGGTGATGGGCGAGATTTCGCGGCGGTTGAACTCGGAAGACGGCGAGATCGACGCCGCACCGGTCGGCCCGGCGCTGCTTGGTCAGCTGATTGCGCGCATCACCGACGGCACCATCTCAAACAACGCCGCCCGGCAGGTGTTCGAGGTGCTGTGGTCGGGCGAGGCCACGGACGTGGACGCCGTCATCGAAGCCAAGGGCCTGAAGCAGGTCAGCGACACCGGCGCCATCGAGGCCATCCTCGACGAGGTGCTGGCCGCCAACCCCAAGTCGGTCGACGAGTTCCGCGCCGGCAAGGACAAGGCCTTCAACGCGCTGGTCGGCCAGGCGATGAAGGCGACCAAGGGCAAGGCCAACCCGGCGCTGGTCAATGAACTGCTGAAGAAAAAGCTCGGCTAGAACCGAGGGCAAACCTGAAGCTGAAAGAAGGCTTCAGCGCTTGGGCGTCGTCAGCGGCGTCGACTTGGGCAGCTCGTTCAGCGGCGGCATGGAGCCCGGCGTCGCGCCGGCCCAGAGTTTGCGCAGCCGTGCCAGCTCGGCGTCGAAGCGGGCGTTGATGCGCACGATCTCGGCCTTCTGGTTCTCGATGAGCTGCTGCTGCGCCTCGACACCGGCGTCGTTGGCGTCCAGCGACTGCTTGAGCTTGCCCGGCAACGGCCGGCCCTTGTAGAACTCGGCCTCGTCGACCAGCGGCTTGCGCTCTTGCCCGAGGTCCTTGATGCGACGCTCGGAGATGCGCATGGCCTTGTTGGCGTCGTCCAGCGCTGTGTTGCGGGCGCGCTGGTGGGCCGCCTCGGTCGGGTAGCGCTGCATCAGCGTGCGGTCGCGGCGGATGGCGTCGAGCTGGGCGAGACGGTCGGCGGCGGCGCGGCGGTCGGCCGCGTCCTTGATGGCGCGCTCTTCAGGGCTGAGGAAGGGCGGCAGCGTCGTGCGCTGCGAGCCGTCGGCGTTCAGCACGCGCTGCTCGCGCGACGTGCATTCGGGGATGGGGCGGTCGCTGGTCAGCTTGCGGCCATCGGCCGTCGTGCAGGTGTAGATGCCCTTGCCCGCCGCCGCGTCCTGGGCCTGGGCGGACAAGGCGGACAGCAGGGCCGCGGCAGCGACGGTCAGCGTGCGCATCAGACCCCGTAACGCTCGCGGTAGGCTAGCACGGCCGGGCGGTGGGCGGCGACTTCTGGGGCGCCGTCGAGGTAGGCCAGCAGGTCGGCGAGGCCGGCGATGGCGACGACCGGCAGGCCGTAGCGCTGTTGCACCTGCTGCACGGCAGATAGCGGGCTGTCGACGCCGCCCTCGGCCGCCTTCTCCTGGCGGTCCAGCGCGATGGCCACGCCGCAAGGCTTGGCACCTGCAGCTTCGATCATCTGGATGGACTCGCGCACCGAGGTGCCGGCGGAGATGACGTCGTCGATGATGAGCACGCGACCCTGGACCGGCGCGCCGACCAGGGTGCCGCCTTCACCGTGGTCCTTGGCTTCCTTGCGGTTGTAGGCGAATGGCACGTTATGGCCGCGCCGCGCCAGCTCCATGGAGACGGCCGCCGCGAGCGTGATGCCCTTGTAGGCCGGGCCGAAGATCATGTCGAAGGCAAGACCCGACGCGATCAGGCGCTCGGCGTAGAAGCCGGCCAGGCGGCCCAGCTTGGCGCCGTCGTCGAACAGGCCGGCGTTGAAGAAGTAGGGGCTGAGCCGGCCGGCCTTGGTCTTGAACTCACCGAAGCGCAACACGCCGGCCTGGACGGCAAAGGCGACAAAGGACTGGGCGAGTGGGTCGGCAACGGCGCTTGACATGTGCCAAAGATTCTATGGGTCAAAAAAAGAGGCCTGACCCCTAGAACGGGCCAGGCCTGTGCACGTTTACACCGGAGCTGAATTCAGCGGAATCATTTGGGTCCCGCTAAGAACCCGCTGAATCAGGTGAGGACAGAGCAGTCCATGAGTACATGGCCAGGTCTGTCCCGCACCAACCCGCTTGATCAGTTGGGGACGGAGCTGCCCGTGAGTACACAGGCAGGTCCATCCCTCAATGACTAGAAACTCGCCTTGAACTGCACCCCGTAGCTGCGCGGTTCGTTGACGATGCCGGTCAGGTTGTCGAAGTCGATGGCGGCGACGATCTGGCGGTGGTTGGTGATGTTGCGTGAGAACGCGGCCACCTCGTACTTGCCGTTGTCCCAGCCGTAGCCGACGCGCAGGCCGCCTTCCAGTGCCGACTTGGCGCGGTATTCGACGGCTTCGTACAGGAACATGTTGTATTTGTCCTTGTAGGCCCAGTCGGTCAGCACGCTCAACTCGCCGTTGCCGAGCTGGGTGCTGTACTTCAGCGTCCAGTTCCAGACGACCTTGGGCGCGCGCGGCAGCGGGTTGCCGTTGGCGCTGACGGTGCCGTTCGGGCCCGCCGGGTCGGTCACCGTGCAGCCGGTGTTGGCTTGCAGGAACTGGAAATTGGCGTTGCCGCAGGGCGAGACGAACAGGTTGGCGTCCTTGATCTTGGTGTCGTTGTAGGAGAAGCCCAGCGTCGTGCGCCAGTCGCGCGCAATGATGGCCTGGGCGTCGAGCTCGAAGCCCTGGCCCTCGGCCTTGGCGGCGTTGAGCAGGCGGTTCTGGTTGATGCTGCCGCTGCCGGCGGTCAGCTGCATGTCCTTGACGCGGTACTTGAACACCGTGCCGGTGACGCGGGCCGTGTTGTCCAGCAGGTCGGCCTTGAAGCCGGCCTCGACGGACAGCACCTTCTCGGAATTGGCCACCGAGATCGGCGAGGTGCCGGCGGGCACGGCGGAGGCGTCGAAGAACAGCACACGGCCCTGGATGGACGGCGCGCGGTAGCCAGTGGCCACGCGGGCGAACAGGCTGGTGGCCTTGTCCAGGCTGTAGTTGGCGCCCAGGTCCCAGCTCCAGTTCGTCGCCTTGGGGTGGGTGGTCACCACCGCGATGTTGGGCAGCGTGGGGTGCGAGGTGCGCGAGGCGTCGAAGTCCTTCTTGTCGTTGGTGTAGCGCAGGCCGGCGGTGAGCTTGAGGGCAGGCGTGATGGCGAACTTCACGTTGCCGAAGGCGGCCCAGGACTTGGCGTTCTGGTGCTGTACGGCATAGCCGTTCTGCGGGTCGCCGGCGGCGAAGGTGTCGAAGTTGAAGCTGTCCACCTGCAGCTTCTCGTTGAAGTAATACAGGCCCGCGATCCACTGCGTCGGGTCGTTGGTGTTGGACTGCAGGCGGAACTCCTGCGTCGTCTGGCGCAGCGTGGGGATGCCGTCGGCGGTCTGGGCGTCGAACGGGATCAGCGCCGGCTGGCCGGGGTAGCTGGGGCCGTCGGTGATGCTGCAGAAGCGGCAGCCGAAGCCGCCATCCACGTCGCCGCGGCTGTAGAACTTGGCGCGGTCGTGGGCGGTGATGGAGTAGAGCGACACGCCATCGAAGTCCCAGCGCAGGCGGGCGCTGACCTCGCTGGACTTCAGCGTTTGCGAGTTGTAGCCGTCGGTGGGGTAGAAGCTGTCGTCATAGCCGTCGACGAGGTCGTTGGTGCCGCGCTTGGAGATGTTGGCGCGGAAGGTCGTGGCTGTGCCCTTGAAGTCACGCGCCTGAACCTTGAAAAGACCCTCGAAGTTGCCGCTCTTGTAGAGGGCCTGCACGCGCAGCGCCTTGTCGTTGTAGCCCTCCAGGTCGGCGGTGGCGCCGGCCGTCGCGGCGATGGGGTTGTGCACGCGGTCGCTCTGGCGCTGCACGAGGCCGGCCACGCGCAGCTGCAGGTCGCTGCTGACCGGCACGTTGACGGCGGTCTCCAGGTTGACGGAATTCCAGCGGCCGAAGCCGATGTTGGCGTAGCCCTCGAAGCGCTTGCCCGGCTTGACCGAGTCGAACTTCATGACGCCGGCCGGTGAATTGCGACCAAACAGCGTGCCCTGCGGGCCGCGCAGCAGTTCGACCTGTTCCATGTCGAACACCGGGAAGCCCTTGAGCGCAATGCTTTCCTGCACGACATCGTCATAGACCAGGCCCACCGGCTGGGACGCGTTCATGTCGAAGTCGGTATTGCCGAAGCCGCGCACATAGAAGCGCGGGAAGGTGCGGCCGTAATCGGATTCGATGTTCAGGCTGGGCACCTTGCCAGATAAGGCGCGGATGTCCTGGCCGCTGGCGTTGTAGGTGTCCAGCTCCTCGGACTTGATGGCCGAGATGGACAGCGAGACGTCCTTCAGGTCCTCGGCGCGCCGGCTGCCGGTGACGATGACGGCCTGGAGCTGGTTCACGTCCTTCTTGGCCTCGGGCTCGGCGGCGGTCTGCGCGACGGCGGCCTGCATCGGAAAGGCCACGCCCAACGCTAGAGCGAGCAGCGTCGGCGAAATGCGGTGATACGGCATGAGAAATCCTCGGGTTTGGCGGGTAGACGAGCGGGAAGGGCAGGACGGGCACTTGTGATGCCTCTGATTGCTACGAAATAGTAAAGATCACATGACCGTTTCGTGATGACGGCGCGCGGCGCTGTTGTGCGTTTGCTGCACTGCGATACTGAAGAAACACAGCTCCCGGCCGATCTCCTCCATGCGCTTCATCACCGCTAATCTCAACGGCGTCCGCTCCGCCGCCAGCAAGGGATTTTTCGAGTGGCTCGACCGCCAGCAGGCGGACGCTGTCGGGGTGCAGGAGCTCAAGGCGCAGGCCGATGTCGTGGAGGCGAAATTCCGCAGTTGCGACCGGCTCGAAGGCCACTTCCATTACGCCGAGAAGAAGGGCTATTCCGGCGTCGGCCTGTACACGAAAGAGGAGCCGAGCGACGTCATCACCGGCTTAGGGATTGCGGAATTCGACGGTGAGGGCCGCTGGGTCGAGAAGCGTTTCGACAAGCCCGGCCGCAAGCTCAGCCTCATCAGCGTCTACTTCCCCAGCGGCACCAGCGGGGAAGAGCGCCAGCAGGTCAAGTACCGCTTCCTGGCCGCGATGTACCCGCATCTGATGGCGCTGAAGGCCGAGCGCGAGTTCATCCTGGTCGCCGACGTGAACATCGCGCACAAGGAAATCGACCTGAAGAACTGGCGCGGCAACCAGAAGAACAGCGGTTTCCTGCCCGAGGAGCGCGCCTGGCTGACGCGGCTGTTCGACCTGACGCAAGGCGGCGGCCTGGTCGACGTCTTCCGCACGCTGAACGACCGTGCCGAGCAGTACACCTGGTGGAGCAACCGTGGCGCGGCGCGCGCCAACAACGTGGGGTGGCGGCTGGACTACCACCTGGCCACGCCCGGCATCGCCGCGCTGGCGAAGACCGAGGCCATCTACACCGGTCAGCTCTTCAGCGACCACGCGCCGCTGACCATCGACTACGACTTCACGCTCTGATGCGCCCGTGAGGCGTCGCCTCCCGCGAATGAGGCCGTGGCCAGGTGAGCGCTGGCCCTTTCGTATTACTGAAGGTTAGAAACCACACGCTCCTGTGAGTAGGGCGTAACGAGTCATTTCGGGGGTGGGGAAGGTCCTACAGGGGCTTGGGCGACGGGCCGACGTCCGGCGCAGGGTCGGGAACTTAGAGTGGATTTCAGCCGGTGGAGATGCCGGTCCCGCTTTTTTAAGGAGTTCCAAATGTCCACCATCAAGACTCTCACCACTTCCCTGACCGCCGTTGCTCTGGTGACCGGCATCAGCTTCGCCTGGGCACAGACTGAAGAGCAGTCGCCTCAGGCCAGCACGACGACGGCTGCAGGCACCCCGCTCAGCGAGCAAACGCCAGCGGACCCGAATGCGGTGCAGCTGACCGACAACTCTGCCGCGATGCCGCAGGAAAGCGCGGCCACCAATCCGCCGCCGGTTGACAACGCACAGTCCAGCGATGCCAACTCCCAAGCGACGCCGGCCACGCAGGCGCCCCTGAACAACACGGCGACCACGAGCAGCACCGTCGACAACAGCACGTCGATCACGCCGTCGACTGACACCAGCACCAGCCAAGAGCCGGCCCCCCGCTCCGACCGCAACTGAGTCGGTTTTCAGGCCGAGCGTTTCCGTCACTGACCATGCGTTTCGGATCGCCCCCCGAGGATGACGCCGCCGCCGCAAAGCGGCGCGACATCCTCGTCGGCCTGGGCCAGGGCGCGGCGGTTGCCGCTGTCGTTCTGGCCCTTCTCTATGCCTTTTCTGGCTCCCGCGTCCAGCGGGGGGGCGCACCGGCGCCCACATCGCATCCGGCCGTCGTCGCGGCATCGCCTGCCGCCGCGCCCGCGCTTCCTGCTGTTGAGCGCCGACTCGACTTCGGCGCCGTCAAGGCGCCCGCCGACGTCACACAGGTCGCAGCGTGGGCAGTCCGCGAGGCCGACAACGGCACCCGCGCCTTCGCCATCGTCGACAAGCGCCGTGCCCAGGTCTATGTCTTCGCCGCCCGCGGCCACCTGATCGGCACCAGCCCCGTGCTGCTGGGCTACGCGGCGGGCGACCAGACCGTGGCCGGCATCGGCAACAAGGCGATTGCGGACGTCAAACCCCACGAGCGCACCACGCCGGCGGGACGATTCCAGTCAGAGCCCGGCCGCAATTCGCTGGGCCACGACGTGGTGTGGGTCGACTACGACGCCGCCGTCTCCATGCACCGCGTGCGCGCCACCAACCCCAAGGAGCGCCGGCTGGAGCGCCTGGCCACGCCGACGGCGGCCGACAACCGCATCAGCTGGGGCTGCATCAACGTGCCGGTGGCTTTCTTCGACGAGACCGTCTGGCCGCAAATCGGCCAGGGCCGGGGCATCGTCTACGTGCTGCCTGAGCGGCAGACGCTCACCGCCTTCTTCCCGGCTGCCGCCGCAGCGCCGCAAGTTCTGGCGCAAGCGTCTACAGGAAAAAGTAACAACGCAAAACCGTGAAGTCCTCGGCTGTGCGCCGAGCGTCTGCTTTTTTAGACTGCCTGTCGGGCTGGTGCGAGGTCGCGCTACCCAAGTACAGCGGGGCAGCGAGTGGGCAGCAGTTGGGCAAGCCGGATCAGGGCCGGCATCACGGGCGTTGTTACAACTTTGGGCGTCATTTCAATGGTGCCTGCGGCGGCTGAGGTCGCCGCCCGGCCCGTGGCGCATGACGCGCAGGATGGCCGGCCCTTCGCCATCGTTGACAAGCGTCGGGCGATGCTGTCGGTTTACGCCGCCGATGGCCGCCTCATCGGTCACACCGCCGCACTGCTGGGCCTGACGCCCGGCGACACCGAACCGGCCAGCGCACGCGGCAAGGCGCCCAGCGCCCTCCAATCGCATGAGCGAGTCACGCCGGCGGGCCGCTTCGAGGCGGTGCCGGGCCGCAACCTGAGCGGCGAGCGCGTGGTCTGGTTCAACTACGACACCAACCTCGCCATCCACCGCCTGCGCCCGGTGTCAGCCGCCCAGCGCCGCGAGGAGCGCCTGGCGTCGGGCAACGCGCAGGACCACCGCATCACGCTCGGCTGCGTCGTCGTCGACCCGGCCTTCTTCGACGAGGTCGTGCTGCCGACGCTGGGCAAGGGCCCCAGCCTCGTCTACATCCTGCCCGAGCGCGACCCGCTGATGGTCGCCAGCGGCGGCAACGCGCGCGCGGCAGCGCCCTAAGGCGGCTCCCCAGGGCAATCCCGAGGGTCGGCCGGCTCGGAAACTGCGTCCCAGGGCAGGACAATTCCCGTCCTGTGCTGCGGGTTATCGCCCGCTTCGACCGCCCTATCGGGTCCACCTGGAACGAACGACGTGACTCACACCCCCACCGCAGCCCATCCCGCCGCGACCCCGCCCGCCATCCTCGGGCAGCCCAACCAGCTCTTCGTCCTGTTCTTCACGGAGATGTGGGAGCGCTTCTCCTACTACGGCATGCGGGCGCTGCTCGTGCTGTTCCTGGTGACCGAAGCCAGCAAGGGCGGCTGGGGCTGGACCCGCGCCGAGGCGACCAACCTCTACGGCTGGTACACCGGCCTTGTCTACCTGACACCCATCCTGGGCGGCTACATCGCCGACCGCCTGCTGGGCACGCGGCGCTCGGTGCTGCTGGGCGGCTTCATCATCGCCGCCGGCCACGTGGCGCTGTTCATGGACACGGTGACCAGCTTCTACATCGGCCTGGGTCTGGTGGTCATCGGCACGGGCCTGTTCAAGCCCAACATCTCGGCCATCGTCGGCCAGCTCTACGGCAAGGACAACGAAGGCGCGCGTGACGGCGGCTACACGCTGTTCTACATGGGCGTCAACGCGGGCGCCTTCTTCGGCATCTCGCTGTGCGGCTACATCGGCGAGAAGGTGTCCTGGAACCTCGGCTTCGGCCTGGCCGGCTTCTTCATGATCCTGGGCGCCATCCAGTTCTGGCTCAGCCAAGGCCTGTTCGGCGCCGTCGGCGAAAAGATAGACGCCGCCGCCAGGGTGGTGCGCGAAGCTGCGGACACCACGCCCAAGCACATCGTGGCCGACCGCCTGAAGGCGATCTTCGTGTTCTCCTTCTTCACGATCTTCTTCTGGTTCGCCTTCGAGCAGGCCGGCGGGTCCATGACCATCTTCGCGGCCGACTACACCGACCGCACGCTGGTGGGTACCAGCGGCTTCGTCTTCAAGCTCGTCAACACCGCGATGACGCTGGTGCCGGCGGCCATCCTGTCGTGGCTGCTGTTCAAGCTCTACCGCTCGACCGGCGGCCAGTACGCGCTGGCCAATCTGTCGCTGGCGGTCGCGTTCGCCGTCATCTGGGGCCTGTGCCTGTGGATGCTCGGCCGCGAGTTCGCGATGGAGCAGAGCGAGGTGCCCGCCACCTGGTTCGGCGTGCTGAACAGCTTCTTCATCGTCGTGCTGGCGCCGATGTTCTCCAAGCTGTGGGAGGACAAGTGGAACCCGTCGGGCCCGGTCAAGTTCGGCGTCGGCCTGGTGCTGCTGGGCCTGGGCTTCGCCGTGCTGTCCTATGGCTCGGCTGGCATCCCGCAGGGCGCCAAGACGGCCCAGGTCAGCATGATGTTCCTGACGCTGGCCTACCTCTTCCACACCATGGGCGAGCTGTGCCTGTCGCCGGTCGGCCTGAGCTACATCTCCAAGCTGGCACCCGCGCGCCTGCTGGGCCTGATGTTCGGCGTCTGGTTCCTGAACTCGGCCATCGCCAACAAGATCGCCGGCTCCACGGGTTCCTACATCGACCAGATCTCCACGACCTACTCGATGTCCGTGTTCTTCCTGATCTTCACCATCATCCCCATCGCCGCTGGCCTCGTGCTGATGGCGATGACGCCGCTGATGAAGAAGTGGATGCATGGCGTCCACTGACGGCATCCGCCGCCCGGCAAGCCGCCTTCGGGCGGCTTTTTCGTTTTTGTTCACAGTTCAGCGCTGGTGACAAGTTATGTCAGCAGACTGGAAGGGTTTCCAGTTGGGGGGAGTCAGGCTTAGTTTGATCTGGCTACAGTCGCGCGCTTGCACTCGGAGCCCCCCATGAAAAAGTCCAGCCTGGCGCTGCCCTTGACCTCTCTCCTTGCCGTTCTGCTCGCCGCCTGCGGCCAGAAGCAGGACGGTGCCGGCGGCCCCGGCGGCCATGGCGGCCCGCCGCCAGTGTCGGTGGCGCCGGCCACGCAGCGCGAGGTGCAGGAGTTCGACGAGTTCACCGCCCGCCTGGAGGCGCCCGACACCGTTGATGTGCGTGCCCGTGTCGCCGGTGTCGTCGACGCGGTGCGCTTCAAGGAAGGCCAGCTGGTGCGCAAGGGGGACCCGCTGTTCACCATCGACTCGCGGGCCTTCCGCGCCGAAGTGGCGCGCGCCGAGGCGCAGATCGCCGCGCTGAAGACCCAGGCCGACCTGGCACGCACCGATCTGGCGCGCTCCGAGAAGCTGGTCAGCGTCAACGCGGTCAGCCAGCAGGAGATCGACCAGCTGCGCTCATCGCTGCGCAGCGCCGAGGCCAACCAGAAGGGTGCTGAAGCCGCTCTCGTGCAGGCAAGACTCAATGTGGAATACGCCAACGTGACGGCGCCCGTCAGCGGCCGCACCTCGCGCGCCAACGTGACGCCAGGCAACCTCGTCGGCCAGGGCGACGCGGTGCTGACGACCATCGTCTCCAGCGACAAGGTCTACGCCTACTTCGACGCCAGCGAGGCGACCTATCTCAAGTACATGCGCTCGGCCAAGCCGGTCTCGACCGTGGTGCAGCTGGGCCTGTCCAACGAGCAGGGCTTCCCGCACACCGGCAAGCTGGACTTCGTCGACAACCGGCTGAACCCGGCCACGGCGTCCATCCGCGCCCGCGCGGTGTTCGACAACAAGGGGGGTCAATTCACGCCCGGCCTGTATGCCCGCGTCAAGCTGGGCGGCAGCGGCAGCTACACCGGCGTCGTCGTGCCCGACCGCGCCATCACGACCGACCAGACGCACAAGATCATCCTCATCGTCGGCCCCAACAACATCGTCCAGCCCCGCCCCGTGAACCCGGGTGCCCTGGTCGACGGCATGCGTGTCGTCGACGGCGTCAAGCCGGGCGAACTGGTCATCGTCGACGGTCTGCTGCGCGCCTTCCCCGGCGCACCGGTCACGCCGCAGGTGCTCAAGGTCGACGACAAGGGCATGCCGATCCCGGCTGCCGCTCCGGGCGCCGCGCCTGCCGCTGCCCCGGCCTCCGCCGCCTCCAAGTAAACCAAGGCGGCCGCTGTCATGGACATCTCACGCTTCTTCATCGACAGGCCGCGCTTCGCGACGGTGCTGTCCCTCTTCATCTTCCTGCTCGGTGCGCTGGCAATCCCGCTGCTGCCGGTCTCGGAGTACCCCGAGGTCGCGCCGCCGCAGGTCGTCGTGCGCGCCCAGTACCCCGGCGCCAACCCGCGCGTCATCGCCGAGACGGTGGCCACGCCGCTCGAGGAGCAGATCAACGGCCTCGAGAACGTGCTCTATTTCGAGAGCCAGGCCACCGGCGACGGCGGCATGACGCTGACCGTCACGTTCAAGATCGGCACGCACCCGGAAGCCGCCGAGACGGCGGTGCAGAACCGCATCAACCGCGCGCTGCCGCGCCTGCCCGACATCGTCCGCACCATCGGCGTGACGACCGAGAAGGCCGCGTCCAACCTGACCATGGTGGTCCACCTGGTCAGCCCGGACAACTCGCGCGACGCGCTCTACCTGCGCAACTACGGCACGCTCAACGTGCGTGACGACCTGCTGCGCGTGCCCGGCATGGGCTCGGTGCTGTCCTTCGGCGCCGGCGACTACGCCATGCGCATCTGGCTGGACCCGCAGAAGCTGGCCGGCCGCAACCTGACCGCCGCCGACGTCGTCGGCGCCATCCGCGAGCAGAACACGCAGGTCGCGGCCGGCGTCGTCGGCGCGTCGCCGGCGCCCAAGGGCACGGACTTCCAGCTCTCCATCAATGCCCAGGGCCGCCTGGCCAGCGAGGAAGAGTTCGGCAACATCATCATCCGCAGCGAACCCAAGACGGGCGCCATGGTGCGGGTGAAGGACGTGGGCCGCGTCGAGATCAGCGCCAACACCTATGCGCTGCGCAGCCTGCTGAACAACAAGGAAGCCGCCGCCATCGCCATCTTCCAGGCGCCGGGCTCCAACGCGCTGGCCATCTCGGACAACGTGCGCGCGACGATGGAGAAGCTCAAGCCCAGCTTCCCCGCCGGGGTGGACTACGCCATCGTCTACGACCCGACGCGCTTCGTGCAGACCTCCATCGAGAAGGTCGTGCACACGCTGTTCGAGGCCGTCGGCCTGGTCGTGCTGGTCGTCATCATCTTCTTGCAGACCTGGCGTGCCTCCATCATTCCGCTGGTGGCCGTGCCGGTGTCCATCATCGGCACCTTCGCCGTGCTGCTGCTGCTGGGCTTCTCCATCAACACGCTGACGCTGTTCGGTCTCGTGCTGGCCATCGGCATCGTCGTGGACGATGCCATCGTCGTGGTCGAGAACGTCGAGCGCAACATCCAGGACGGTCTCACGCCGCATGCGGCCACCGTCAAGGCGATGCAGGAGGTCTCGGGCCCCATCATCGCCATCGCGCTGGTGCTGTGCGCGGTGTTCATCCCCCTGACGCTGGTGCCGGGCCTGTCGGGCCAGTTCTACAAGCAGTTCGCCGTCACCATCGCCATCTCGACGGTGATCTCGGCCTTCAACTCGCTGACGCTCTCGCCGGCGCTCGCCGCCATCCTGCTGCGCCCGCATGACGCGCCCAAGGACGCGCTGACGCGCGGCATGGACAAGGTCTTCGGCCGCTTCTTCCACTGGTTCAACCGCGTCTTCCATCGCCGCTCGGATGACTACGGCCGCGGTATCACCGGCATCCTCAAGCGCAAGTCCGCTGCCCTCGTCGTCTACGCCATCCTGCTGGGTCTGACCGCGCTGCTGTTCTCGCGCATCCCCAGCGGCTTCGTGCCCGCGCCGGACAAGCAGTACCTGATCGGCGTCGCGCAGCTGCCCGCCGGCTCCAGCCTGGACCGCACCGAGGAAGTCATCCGCCAGATGAGCGCCATCGCGCTCAAGGTACCCGGCATCGTCGACTCGGTGGCCTTCCCCGGCCTGTCGGTCGCGGGCTTCTCGGCCTCGCCCAACGAGGGCATCGTCTTCTTCGGCCTGGAAGGCTTCGACGCCCGCACCTCGCGCGAGAAGAGCAAGGAGGCCATCCTCGGCCAGGTCAACGGCGCCATCCAGCAGATCCAGGGCGCGCGCATGTTCGTCGTGCCGCCGCCGCCCGTGGACGGTCTGGGCATCGCCGGCGGCTTCAAGATCCAGGTGCAGGACCGCAGCAGCCAGGGCGAACAGGCCTTGTACGGTGCGACCTGGGGCTCGCTGGGCCAGATCTACGGCAACCCCAACACGACCATCGGCACGCCGTATTCCAACTACGACATCAACGTGCCGCAGTTGTTCGCCAACGTCGACCGCACCAAGGCCAAGCAGATGGGCGTGCCGCTGGGCTCCATCTACGACACGCTGCAGATCAACCTCGGCTCGCTCTACGTCAACGACTTCACCAGGTTCGGCAAGACGTACCAGGTCATCGTGCAGGCCGACGCGCCCTTCCGTGCCAAGGCCGAGGACGTCGTGCAGCTCAAGACCCGCAACGGTACGGGCGAGATGGTGCCGCTGGGCTCGCTGATGACCGTCGAGCCGACCTTCGGCCCGACCCGCGTGACGCGCTACAACGGCTTCCCGTCGGCGGACATCAACGGCGCGCCCAAGCCCGGCTTCTCGTCGGGCCAGGCTGAGGCCGAGATCGAGCGCATCCTGAAGACGCTGCCGCGCGGCTTCGGCTACGAGTTCACCGACCTGAGCTACCAGGACCGCCTGACCCGCAACGTCAAGGTGCCGGTGCTTAACATCGAGGTGCCCACGCTGGCGGCGGTGCTGKCGTTCTCGGTGCTGCTCGTCGTGCTCGTGCTGGCCGCGCAGTACGAGAGCTGGAGTCTGCCGCTGGCCATCATCCTGATCGTGCCGATGTGCATCCTGTCAGCGCTGTTCGGCGTGTGGCTGTCGCACTTCCCGCCATTCGGGCAGAGCGGTGACTTGAACATCTTCACGCAGGTGGCGCTGGTCGTGCTCGTCGGCCTGGCGTGCAAGAACGCCATCCTGATCGTCGAGTTCGCCAAGGAGCTGGAAGAGCGCGGCAAGTCGGTCACCGACGCCGTCATCGAGGCCTGCCGCCTGCGGCTGCGCCCCATCCTGATGACGTCCATCGCCTTCTGCGCCGGCGTCATCCCGCTCATCCTCGGCAGCGGTGCTGGCAGCGAGATGCGCCGTGCGATGGGCATCGCGGTGTTCGCCGGCATGCTGGGCGTGACGCTGTTCGGCATCTTCCTGACGCCGGTCTTCTACAGCCTGCTGCGCAAGGGCACCGAGAAGCGCCGTGCCCGCGCCGCCGCGCTGCGCGCCCAGGTCGAGGCCTCGGCCCATGCCTTCCATCCAGGCATCGACGATGAACCCACGAACACGAAGGGCCACTGACATGAAAGCCCGCCTCACCCTCCTTGCTGCGGCCGCCATGCTTGCCGGCTGCGCTGCTCCGGGCACGTTCCAAGGCCCGGCCGACCTGCCGCCCGTGCAGTTCACCCAGCTGCCACCCTCCGCCAGCGGCGCCGCGCAGATGACTGCGGCCTTCGTCGACAGCGCTGAGCTCCAGCGCGTCGTCGACGGCGTGCTGGCCCACAACCGCGACCTGCGCGCCGCCGCCGCGCGGCTCAAGCAAGCCGAGGCGCTGGCCGACGCCGCCGGCGCGCGCCGCCTGCCTTCGGCCGGCGTCGGCGCCAGCGCCAGCCGCCAGCGCGCCGCCAACGACCAGGGCCAGTACAGCACCTTCAACAGCTACGGCGTCAACGCGAATGCCGGCTGGGAGATCGACCTGTGGGGCCGCGCCGCCGCCACCGCTCAGGCAGCCGGTTATGACGCGCAGAGCGCTGCGCTCGACCGTGACGCCGCCCAGCTCAGCCTGGCCGGCACCGCGCTGAACCTGCAGACCCAGCTGATCGGCTTGGGCCACCGGCTCAAGCTCGCCAAGGAAACGGTGACGGTGCAGAACCAGCTGCTGGACCTCGTGAAGGCCCGCGTCGGCGCCGGCCGCAACACGGCGCTGGACCAGGCCCGCGCCGAGGCGCTGGTGGCGCAGACGTCGGCCAGCGTCCCGGCGCTGCGCAACGCCGCCTGCCTCGTGCGCCTGCAACTGGGCGTGCTGCTCGGCCAGCCGCCGGCCGACTGCGAGAAAGCCGACAGCGACCCGTTGCCCGCCATGCCAGAGCCCCGCCTCATCAGCCTCGGCACGCTGCCCGACACGGCAGGGCTGCTTGCTGCACGACCCGACGTGAAGGCTGCCGCGCTGCGCGCGCAGGCCGCCGCGTCACGCGCCCAGGTCGCCTGGGCCGCGCGCTGGCCCAGCATCGGCCTGAGTGGTTCCATCGGCTGGAGCACCGGCCGCGCGGAAGACCTGTTCAAGAGCGCCACCCGCGTGGGCAGTGTCGCCGCCGCGTTGAACTGGAACTTCCTCGACTTCGGCGCCCGCGCCGCCGAGGAACGCGCCGCCCGCGCCGGCTTCGACGCTGCCGTGGCCGGCGCCGAGCAGGCCCAGTTGGTGGCGCTGCAGGACGCCCAGGGCAGCCTGTCGACGCTGCGCGAGACCGAACTGCAGGCCGTGTCGCAAGCCGCCGCCGCCGAGGCTACGCTGCGCGCGCGCGACCTGGCCTTGAAGCGCTACGAAGCCGGCGTGGCCGACTTCTACTCGCTGCTCAACGCCGAGCAGGAGCGCCTGGCCGCGCAGGACGCGCTCATCCAGGTGCAGACCGGCCGCGCCACCGCGCTGCTGGCGGTGCACAAGGCCTTTGCGGCCAGGCTGACGGCACAACCCTGACCGCTGGCGGAGCCGCCTCCCGGCGGCTCCTATTCCACTGCCTCAGGCGGCCGAGGCCACCACCGGCGCCTTGCGTGCGCGCAGCTTGCGCCACAGCAGAAAGGCACCAACGACGAACAGCACGACGCCCACCCACAGCATCAGCTGCGAGTCGTCGGTCGCGTCCGCCATGCGCATCACCTTCGGGTCGCTGGGCAGATAGCGCAGCTTGACGATGGGCGCGCCCTGGCCGTCCTTGAGCGCCTGGCCCAGCGCCTTGGGCAGCGAGACCTCGCCGCGCACCTCGGTGCCGTCCTCGGCCTTGAACACCACATGGCCCTTGAAGCCGCGCTCCGAGCCGCTCTTCTTGCGCCACTCCACGCTCTCCACGGCGGCCAGCGTCTCGCGGCCTTCAGCCTGCAGAAGCTTGAAATCGCGCGCGTCCTTCACGCTGCCCAGCACGAGCACGGGTCCGGCCGCCAGCAACAGCAGTATCAACAGCCAGGACTTCAGGTTCTGCCACATCGCTTTTCTCTCCCTTGTCGTCGGCCCGTGGGCGGCCCGGGCGTCGTTCGTCAAGAGGCATGCCGCCCCTGCGGGGCGCGATTGTTGGCGTGAAACTCGTTGTCCCGGCCTATGGTCAACCCGCCATCAGCTGGCCGACACGATGCGCGCCGCCAGTGCCATGACGCTGCGGCGGTGGGCGTCGGCCAGCGCGTCGGCCTGGTGGGTGCAGGCCACGTCCAGCACGGTGCTGCCCGCTGCTGGCAACGTGGTGCCGGCCGGCGCATGCAGCGGTGCCCAGCGCCAGCGGGCGCGCAGCGTCAGCTTCAGGCCCGCGCCGTCGGCACGCGCCAGCCACTCGTCCACCTGCACGATCAGGCGCAGCGACTCGGCGCCGTCGCTGGCCGGTGCGCCCGCGCCCAGCGCCACCGGGTAGGGCTGGCGCAGCCGCCACAAGTCCTCGGCCAGCACGCGCGGCAGCGCCTCGCGCAGCGGCTCGGCCCAGCGTGCCTCGGGCCAGGGGCGCAGCCCGGCACTGCCTTCGGCGACGAGGATCTCGTCGCGGTCCAGCAGCTCGGGCAAGGCGATCTGCGGGCTCAGCACCCAGGCACGGCCGTCCTTGCCGGGCTTGGCGTCGGCGGGCAGCGGCGGCGTGCCGGTCAGCGCGTACAGGCGGCGCGGTGGCGTGTCGCGCGTGGCGCATCCGGTCAGGGCCGTGGCGGCCAGCATGAGCATCACGTCGCGACGCTGCAGGGACATGTCGTTCGGCTTCATCGTGCGGGCTCCCCGGCAGGCGCCGGATCGGGTTTGCGGCCGCGCAGCAGCGCCTCGGGCTGCGCTTCCAGCGACGCGGCCAGCTGGCGCAGCGCGCGCGCCGCCTGCGACAGGTCGCGCATCGTGCGCTCGGTCTGTTGCAGCAGCGGGCCGTCGCCGTCGGCGGCCTGGCGCAGCTGGCTGCTGGCGCGCTGCAGCTCGGCCAGCGTCTTCTGCAGGTCGGGCACGAGCGGGCCGTTCGGGTCCAGCAGTGCGCTGGCCTTGTCGGCGCCGGTACCGAGCTTGTCGGCGGCGCTGGAGACCTTGTCGCCCGCGCGGTCCACGCTGGCCATGGCGCGCTCGGCGCCGCGCGTCAGCGGGGCGGCGCGCTTTTCAAGCTGGGCGGCCAGCTTGCGGGCATGGCCGGCGGTGGCGGCAAAGTCCTTCATGCCCTGCTTCAGCTCGGGCGCTGCGATCAGCGTGCGCGCGGAGTTGGCGATCTGGCTCAGGTCGTCCAGGATCTTGCGCAGGTCCACGCTTTCGAGCTGGTCCTTCAGCGCCTGGAAGGCGGTCGCGCTGGTCGGGATCTCGGTCGCGTCGCCCTGGTAGCCACCGTGCAGCACGCCGGGCGTCTTGGTGCGGAAGTCCAGGTCCACGTAGAGCTGGCCGGTCAGCAGGCTCTGCGTGCCGAGCTGCGCGGTCAGGCCGCGCTTGATCAGCGTCGGCAGCGCGTGGGCGATGTCCTCGTTGCCCATGCGCCCGTCCAGGCCGCGCACGGCGTCGGCGTTCAGCTCGGCGATGACGGGAATGGCGAAGCGGTCGGTCTGGCTGTCGTAGTGCACGGTGATGTCGGTCACGTCGCCGACGCGCACACCGCGAAAGACGACCGGCGCGCCCTTCTGCAGCCCGAATACCGAGCCCGAGAAGTACATGACGACGCGCTCCGGCCGCTTGAACCAATGCTGGCCGGGCAGCACGACCAGGGCCAGCACCAGCACGGCCAGGCCGCCGATGACGAAGGCGCCGATGGCCAGCGGGCTGGCGCGTCTGCGGCTCATGCGGCCTCCCGTTCGGTATCGGCCGCGCCACGCGTCAGGAACTCGCGCACCGGCGCGGGCCCGTGGTCGCGCAGCTCGGCGGGCGGGCCGAGTGCCGTCGCGGTATGCGCTTCCACGTCGAGAAACAGCACGCGGTCGGCCACCGCGAACAGGCTGTCCAGCTCATGCGTGACCAGCACGATGGCCGTGCCGAGGTCGCCCTTCAGCCGCTTGATGAGATCGTCTAGCCGCGCCGACGTCAGCGGGTCCAGCCCGGCCGAGGGCTCGTCCAGGCAGAGCAGCGGCGGGTCCAGCATCAGCGCCCGGGCGATGGCCGCGCGCTTGCGCATGCCGCCCGAGAGCGCCGACGGTTCAGCGTCGAAGGTGGCGGCGTCGGGCAGGCCGGCCAGTGCCAGCTTGAAGCGCGCCTGCTGCTCACGTTGCGCGGCATCCAGTTCCGTGTAGAGCTCCAGCGGCAAGGTGAGGTTCTCGCCCACGGTCATGCTGCTCCACAGCGCGCCGGCCTGGAAGGCGACGCCGATCTCGCGGCGCGGCGGGTCGTCGCCATGCACGTCGCGTTCCTGGCCACCGGCCACCCAGGTCACGCGGCCCTTCTGCGGCGTCTGCAGGCCGATCATGTGGCGCAGCAGCGTGCTCTTGCCGCAGCCGCTGGCGCCGACGATGGCCAGCACCTCGCCGGCCCGCACCTCGAAGTTCAGGCCCTGCTGCAGCTCGCGGCCGCCGGCATGCAGGCTCAGGTCTTCCACGCGCATCAGCACCTCGTTCTTGTCGTCGGCCATCACACGCCCAGGCGTTGAAAGATGACGGTCAGCAGCGAGGCCGCCACCACCATCCAGACGATGGCCTGCACGACCGCCGCCGTCGTCGCCTCGCCCACGGCCTGGGCGCTGCGGCCTGCGTTCAGGCCCTGCCGGCAGCCGGCCAGTGCGACGAGCACCGCATAGACGCTGCCCTTGAGCAGGCCCACGAACAGGTCCCAGCCGGCCAGTGCCTCGCGCGTCGTCGTCAGATAGGCCATGGCCGGCACGTCATACAGAAACACCGCCACGGCGCCGCCCACCGCCAGGCCGGCCACGCCGGCGCACAGCGTCAGCAGCGGGCCGGTGACGAGCAGGGCCAGCATGCGCGGCAGCACCAGGTGCTCCACCGGGTCCACGCCCAGCGTCGTCAGCGCGTCGATCTCCTCGCCGGCGCGCATGCTGCCGATCTGCGCCGCAAACGCCGCGCCCACCCGCCCCGCCAGCACGATGCCGACCACCAGCGCCGCGATCTCGCGCACCACGCCGATGGTCACCAGGTTGGCGATGAAGCTCTGCGCGCCAAAGCGCTGCAGCTGCTCCGCGCCCATATAGGCCACGATCAACCCGACCAGCGTGCTCACCAGCAGCACGATGGGCAGGCTGCGCGGGCCCGTCTGCTCGATCTGCCATAACCAGTCGCTCATGCGCATGGCGCTGCGCCCGCGCAGCAGGCGACCTACCGCCGCCAGCATTTCGCCGACGAACACCAGCGTCTTGCGCCACTCGGGTTCGGGCTCCGCCTCGTCGACTGCGGCCGGCTTCTTCGCTGCCTTCTCGGGCTGGGGCAGGCTCAAGGCCAGCAGCGGCTGCAGGGCACGCGGCAGGCCGGCCAGGTCCAGCGCCACGCCACCGCGCGCCAGCGGCGCAAGTGCTTGCCACAGCGCGGCCGCAAAGGCCGGTGGCCAGTGCGACAGCGCCGAGCTGTCGAAGCTGAGCTGCGTGCCTTCTTCCACCCGCAGTTCAGGCGGCGGCTTGGACAGTTCGGACTCGCCGGCCCAGTCACCGGACAGCACCAGGCGCCATTGCTGCCCTTCACCCTCCCAGCGCGCGTTGCCCACGGCTTCGCGGCGGCCGCTGTTATCGGCATCGCCGGTCGGCATCGGGGGGGCGGCAAGGGTTTGGGCCATCAGGGCACATGCTCTGTCGCCACAGCGCATCCATGGCAAGGACGGCAACGGCGCCCGTTGTAGGACGCCGCGCCGCCATTGGCTTGTCGGCCTGCGCCGACAGGCCAACGGCGGCTGCGACGACCGCGCCCGCTCGGCGCGACGCCCAAAGTTCATGCCTGACCCACGCGTGAGGCACGCCATGACAGCCAACACCACACCCCGCCCCGCCGAAACCACGCAACGCGGCGCCGTGGAGCCCAAAGGCCCGTCGCTGCCGCACGAGCGCGATCAGCAGACCGATGCCACCCACCCCGATCCCGACCCCGGCATCGAGCGCGCGGCCAAGGACCTGAAACAGGGCCAGGTCGACACCGACCTGCGCGCGACGCCAGGGCTGGACGCCAAACGGCGCGGCGACCTCGTCAGCGGCGGTGAACGTGGCGCGGGCGACCGCAAGCCGCGCGCTGGCCGCTGAGCTGGGGCGAACGGCGCCCGAGGCGGGGCAAACTGCCGTGCAGGAGGCCCCACGGCGGCTAACCTCGCGCCATGCCCATCCTGCCGCCACGTTGGCGCCTGCCCTATCTCGCGCTGCTGACCGTCATCGGCCTGCTGCTCAGCGCGTCCGCGCTGGAGGCCTACCGGCTCTCGGGTGGCCGGCGGCCCTGGGAGCCCTTCCTGTGGGAGTTCAGCTCCGTCGTGGTCATCGGCGCGCTGGCGCTGGGCGTGCACGCCCTTGTCGGCAGCTTGCGTGGCCGGCCCTGGCCGCAGCAGCTGGCCGCGCATGCGCTGGCGCTGCCGGTCTTCAGCGGCCTGCACATCGCCGGCATGTTCGGCCTGCGCCTGCTCGTCTACGGCCTTGTCGGTGTCGACTACCGGCCCGATGGCCTGGCGACGCTGCTGGTCTTTGAGGGCGGCAAGGACGCAGTCAGCTACATCAGCTTCTGCCTGATCTCACGCGGCGTCTGGATGGCCCGCGCCGCCAGTGCGCGCGAGCAGGAGCTGGACCGCGCCCGCCGCGAGCTGGCCGAAGTGCGCCTGGCGCGGCTGGCCGACCAGGTGCAGCCGCACTTCCTGTTCAACACGCTAAACCTCATCAGCTCGGTCATGTACGAGGACGTGCCGCGCGCCGACCGTCTGCTGTGCCAGCTCGCCGACCTGCTGCGTCAGACGCTTGCTGCCCAGCAGCGTGTGGAGCACACGGTGCGCGAGGAGCTGGCGCTGGTGCAGCCCTTCCTGGCACTGATGCAGGCGCGCTTCGGGCCCGAGCGGCTGGTCGTGCAGATCGAGGCCGACGACGCCGCGCTGGATTGCCGGCTGCCGGCGCTGCTGCTGCTGGCGCCGGTGGAGAACGCGGTCAAGCATGACGTGGCCCGGCACCGTGGCCGCGTCACCGTCGTCGTGGCGGCCGCGCGCGAGGGCGAGAGGTTGCACCTGCGCGTGAGCAACCATGGCGACACACCCGTGCCGGAGTCGCCGCCCGACCCCGATGGCGGCCTGGGCCTGCGCAATCTGCGCGAGCGGCTGGAGGCGCGTTACGGCGGCAGGGCGCGCGTGGACTTCGGCCCCGACGGCAGCGGCATGAGCCTGCAACTGGACCTGCCATGCGCGTCCTGATCGTCGACGACGAGCCCGCCGCGCGAACGAAGCTGCGCCGCCTGCTGGCTGCCGAGCCCGACGTGGCCGAGCTGCTGGAGGCACCCGACGCACCGACGGCCTTGGCTCTCGTGCAGACGCTCGCCGCGCCGCCCGACCTGGCCCTGCTCGACATCGAGATGCCCGGCGGCAACGGCGTGCAGCTCGCTACCGCCTTGCGCGCGGCCGGTGTGCGCTGCGTCATCTTCTCCACCGCCCACGCCGAGCATGCGCTGCAGGCCTTCGAGCTGGCGGCGCTGGACTATCTGCTCAAGCCCTACACGGCCGAGCGCCTCGCCGCCGCACTGGCCCGCGTCCGCGAGCTGCTCGCGCGGCCGGCGGCGCAGGTGGGCGAGTGGTGGGTGGGCGGCGAGCGCGTCTTGCTCGCCGACGTGCAATGGATCGCCGCCGCCGACAACTACATCGAGCTGCACCTGCCGCCGCGCAGCTTGCTGGAGCGCGCCACGCTGGCCGAGGCGCTGACCCGCCCCGGCTGGGCGGCGCGTTTCCTGCGCGTGCACCGCAGCCATGCCGTCAACCCGGCCCATGTGCTGCGCATCGAGCGGCTGGGCAGCGGCGAGGCCGTGCTGAGCTTGAGCTGCGGCGAGACGCTGCGCGTGTCGCGCGGCTACCGGACGGCGCTGGACCTCATCAGCTCATAACTCGTGCTGCGCCCGCCGGCGCCCGAGCGTTGCAGCAAGCCGCGCGCCACCAGGTCGTTCAGGTCGCGCAGCGCGGTGTCGGCCGAGCACCTGGCGATGGCCGCCCACTTGCTGCTCGTCAGCTTGCCATCGAAACCGTCGAGCAGCCGGTTCAGCACCTTCACCTGCCGCTCGTTCAGCGCCACAGCAGGCTGCTGCTGCCAGAAGCGCGCCTTGTGCAGCACCACGTCCAGCGTCTGGTGTGCCTGACCCAGTGCCGCCTGCAGCGTCTGCAGGAACCATGAGAGCCAGGCGGTCGCATCGAGGCCGCTCTGCTTCTGCGTCCGCTCCAGCATGTCGTAGTAGGCCGAGCGCTCGCGCTGGATTTGCGCCGACAGGCTGTAGAAGCGTTGCGGGCTGCCGTCGGCGCGGGCCAGCAGCAGGTCGCCCACGGCACGCGCGAGCCGGCCGTTGCCGTCGTCGAAGGGGTGCAGCGTGACGAACCACAGGTGGCCCAGGCCCGCGCGCAACAGCGCCGGCTCAGACAGCGAGGGCGCGTTCACCCAGGCGAGGAAGCGCGCGATGTCGCCCGGCAAGCGCGCCGCCGGTGGCGCCTCGAAATGCACACGCTGGCGGCCGAGCGGGCCGGACACGACTTGCATCGGCCCCAGCGTGTCATCGCGCCAGCCGCCGGTCGTGATCGGCGTCAGGCCCGAATGGCCGGTCGGGAACAGCGCCGCGTGCCAGCCGAACAGGCGCTCTTCAGTGAGCGGCGCATTGGCGTTGCCCGTGGCGTCCAGCACCATGTCGACGACGCCCTCCACATGCCGATCCACCGGCGCCAGCGCGCCGATGTCCACGCCCAGCCGGCGCGCGAGCGACGAGCGCACCGAGGCGGGCTGCAGTGCCTCGCCTTCGATGGCGCTGGTCTTGATCACGTCGTCCGTCAGCGCGGCCAGGCTGGCCTCGTCGCGCGGCCCCAGGCCCACATCGGCGAGCCGGCCGAGCAGCAGGCCTTGCGCCTGGCTCACGGCCGCCAACGGCGTGGCGAGGGCGGCCAGGTCATAGCGCCAAGCCGGCCAGTCGGGCAATTGCCAGATGTATTCGCCGCTGAACATGCGGTGATTGTGCCTGGATTCACCGCATGCGCTTATTCGCCGCGCTCCATGCGGTGAATCACATGGATTTCACCGCAACGCGCCACGGCAGCTCGCCCCCATCCGCCCGCCACTCGCCCCGCCGCGCTCGCCCCCAAACGCGCCCGCCGCGAAGCTGGCAGCCATGCACTCCCACCGCCTGCCCTTCCTCGACGGCCTGCGCGTCGCCGCCTTCGCGCTGCTGATCCCGTATCACGTCGGCATGTACTACGTAACCTGGGACTGGCATGTGAAGAGCCCTGCCGCGAGCAGTGCGCTCGAACCCTTCATGCAGCTCAGCTCGCCCTGGCGGCTGAGCCTGCTGTTCCTCATCGCCGGCGCCGCGTGCCAGGGCCTGTTTGCCAAGCGCGGCCTGCTCGGCACGCTGAAAGACCGCTCGCTGCGCCTGCTGCTGCCGCTGCTCTTCGGCATGGCTGTCATCGTCACGCCGCAGGCCTATTTCGAGGTGCTGACCAAGGTGCCCGCGCAATTGCCGGGTGACGGCGGCTATCTCGACTTCTGGTGGTCTTACCTGCACGGCGGCAAGTACTGCCGGGGCGACGACTGCATGGTCGTGCCGACCTGGAACCACCTGTGGTTCCTGCCCTATCTGTGGCTCTACGCGGTGCTCGGCGCCGGGCTGGCCGCACTGCGCCTGAAGCCGCGCGCGCTGGCCTTGCCCACCTGGGCCTGGCTGCTGCTGCCCGCCGTGCCGCTGGCGCTGCTGCGCGTCTTCGTCATGCCGCACCACCCGACCACGCACAACCTCGTGCACGACCTCTACAACCACCTGCAATACGGCCTCGTCTTCGCCATCGGCTGGGCCAGCCGCACCCCACTCGCGGAAGGCCTGTGGCCGGCGGCACTGCGGCTGCGCTGGGTGGCACTGGGCCTGTCGCTGGCGAGCTGGGCGCTGCTGCTGGCCTTCAACAGCCACTACGCCAACGCGGCGCCGCCCGACGCGGTCATGGCCGCCGCCCGCACGCTGCGTGGCTCCATCACCTGGTGGGCCATCGTCGCCGCCTGCGGCTGGGCGCAGCGCGCCTTCACGCGCGAGTCACCCCTGCTGCGCCAGGCCGGCGCGGCCGTCTTCTGCCTTTACATCCTGCACCAGAGCGTCATCGTGCTGCTGACCCAGGCGCTTAAGCCTCTGGGCCTGCCCTGGGGCCTGGAGGCCGCGCTGCTGATCGTGCTGACGTTGGCGGTCTGCGCGCTGGCCTACCTGGGCGCGCGCCGCGTGCCGGGGCTGTCGTTGCTGCTGGGCATCCAGCGCCGCGCCGGCAGCGCCAGCGTGCAGATCAGTTCGCCAGCACCGGCGTGAACAGCGGCGTCGCCATGCGCACCGGCGTCACGTCCAGTCGCGCTTTCAGCACCGTGTAGTCCTCGCCGCCCAGCGCGCCGCTGAACCAGCCCACCAGGCCCGGCCCCTTGTAGAGACGGAACTCGAAGCCGAGGTCGGGTGACAGGTCGCCCGGGCGGGCTTTCACGCGGTAGGCCAGGCCGCGCACCTCGGGTGCCGGGCCGTCCAGCAGCTGGGCCATGGCCAAGACGATGCTGTTGTCGGCCAGGATGTCGAGGAAGTAGTGGTCGTGCCGGAACGGCGGCTTGTAGTCGCTGGCCGCCGGGTCGATCTTGGGCTCGCGCAGCTTGTGCGCGGCGGGCGTCGTGACGCCGGTCTTCAGGTCGTGCCGGTCGCCCCGGTCCAGGTAGCTGAGCTGGGCGCCGCGCAGGTTGAAGGCAGGCAGCTTGGCGTCCGACGTGGCTTCGCTCAGGTCCACCAGCAGCGCGCCGCGTGCGCCGACGATCTCGACCTCACTGCCCTTGACGATGGCCGCCGTGTTCTCCTCCACGCCCAGGCCCAGCGTGTAGCCCAGCGCGCGCATCGCCGGCAGCATGCGGCCGATGCGGCCCCGCTTCAGGAAATGCTGGTCGACGAACAGGCCCGCGTCGACGAAATCCAGGCCGCGGTCGAACTCCTTGCCGGCGCGCCACTGGCCCTTGAGCACCTGCATGTTGTCCGGCGCGTCGCGGAACATCATGCGGCTCATGATGGCCGCGCCCGCACTGGTGCCCGCGACGACGCCACCGCCGTCGTAGACCTGGCGGATGGCCCGCAGCATGGCCGTGGGCTCGCCGCCGGGCTGCAGCGTGTCGACGATGAACTCCTGGGCGCCGCCGGAGAAGAACACCGCCTTGGACGCCGCGACCTTGGCAATGAGCGCCGGGTCGTTGAGCTGGGCCTGCAGGTCGATGTCCTTCAGCCGTGGCGCGATCGGGATGGCCTCGGCGTTCGCGCCACGGCGGTTCAGCGCCGCCACGATGAGGCCGGCGCTGCGCTCCGGGTTGGCGGCCGCCGTTGCGAACACGGCGATGTACGCGCCGGCGCCACCGGCTTCGTCGACGACCCGCTGCCAGACGGCGTCGTTGTCGCTCTTGGTCGCGCCACCGATGACGATGGCGGTGCCGGCATGGGCGGCCGCGTGGAGAAGGAAGACCGCAGCAGCGGTCAGGCGCAACAGAAGGGCGTTCATGCCCTTGATGCTAAGCGGCAGCTTGAACGGCGACGCCTTCGCTGACGTAGATGCAATCGCCCTGCTCGAACACGCGCACCTCGCCCGGCGCGAAGGCGGCCCAGGCCTCGTCGTGCGTCAGCGGCTCGGTGGCCACCAGCGTCATGCGGTCCAGCGGGCCGTTCAGTGTGGCGAGGTCAACGCTGAGGTCGCCGTCGCGCAGCCGCACATGGGCGAAGGGCGGCTGGCGGCGCAGCCAGTGCAGCTTGGTGGAAGCGTGCGCCAGCAGGGCTCGGCCGTCGGTCAGCAGCAGGTTGAAGCGGCCGTGCTCGGCGATCTCGTGCAGCCAGGGTGTCAGCGTGGCGGCCAGCTCCGGCCAGTCGGGCAGGCGGTCGCCAAAGTGCTGCTGCAGGCGCTGCATCAGCCAGCAGAAGGCGCGCTCGCTGTCGGTCTGGCCGGCCGGCGTGAAGGCGCCGGAAAGCGGAGGGTGGAAGTCCTTCAGGTCGCCGTTGTGGGCGAACACCCAGGTGCGGCCGGCCCACTGGCGCTGGAAGGGGTGGCAGTTCTCGACCGCGCGCGCGCCCTGCGTGGCCTTGCGGATGTGGGCAATGATGTTGCCCGCCGGCACCGGGTGGTGGCCGTAGTGGGAAGCCAGGTCGGACTCGGCGGCCGGCCGGTCCTCGACGAACACCTCGCAGCGCTCGCCCGTGTGGAAGGCCACGCCCCAGCCGTCGACATGGTCTGCCGTGCGTCCGCCGCGGGCCGCAAAGCCGCGCAACGAGAAGTTGGCGGCGGCGGGCAGGCGGCTGTTGAGGGCGAAAAGCTCACACATCGGCGGTCGTGGGCAGTGGCTTGTGGAGGGAGAACGCCGCCAGTCTGACGGGGGATGACAGAAACGCCAACGAAGCTTCCGTTATGAGCTCATGCCGTCGTGTCGTTGTGCACACAACGGCCGTGGCGGCGGCGCAATCCCTAGTTGTCATTGCGTTCTGCTCAGATGACGGGGACCTGTAATTCGTTCACAAACACACCTCGCAACATTTACGCCAAACGCTAAACGTGCTCTCCTACGCTTTGAGGAAGGTCTGCAGCGGGCAGGCCGAGGAGAGCTGCCATGTGGATGAATGAGTTTGTTCAGCCGGGCCATGTCCCCGGTCGTCCCCGCGAGGAGCGCCGCCAGGCCGCCTCGCTGTCCAGCCAGTGGATGGGCCTGGTGCTGGAGGAGCTTGATCACGGCGTCGTGCTGCTCAATGGCGCCGGGCGACTGCTGCACGTCAACCTGGCGGCGCGGGCGTCGCTGGACGACAACCACCCGCTCGAAATCGTCGGCCCGCATCTGCGTGCGCGGCTGTTGACCGACGCCGTGCCGCTGGCCGAAGCGCTGGAAGGCGCCGAGGCGAGCGGCCGGCGCTGCCTGTTGCGCCTGGGCGACGAGCGCGCCGAATGCGGCCGCGCCAACGTCGTCGTGGTGCCGCTGAACCGCGACGTCAGCCAGGCCGCCGTGCTGCTCATCCTGGAGCGGCGCACGCTGTGTGGCGAGTTGGCCGCGCAGTGGTTTGCGCTGCGCTACCAGCTCACGCCGGCCGAGACCGAGGTGCTCAAGGCGCTGTCCAACGGCGTCAAGCCGACCGACGTGGCGGCCCGCCAGGGCGTGGCCATCTCGACGGTGCGCAGCCAGATCCAGAGCATCCGCGCCAAGAGCGGCGCCGACAGCATTGGCGAGTTGATGCGCCAGCTCGCGCTGCTGCCGCCGCTGGTGTCGTCGCTGCGGCCACCCAAGGCGATGAATTGACGGTTGCCGCCGCCTTGGTGGCTCATTTCATTCGTTGAACTACCATGCCGGCGCGCGGCCGGGCCATATGCCCGGCGCGCCGCCCGGATGGCTGACGATCTTATCGACAACGAACTTCTGGCCTTGCCCAGCTCGCTGCGTCTGCTCGCCTCGCGCGGCATTGCGCGCAGCTACCGCAAGGGCGTCGTGCTGATCGAGGAGGGCTCGGTCGGCGACAACCTCTACCTCATCCTGGCCGGCTCGCTGCGTGCGTTCAGCAGCGACGTGCGCGGCCGCGAGATCACCTACGGCGTCTACGGCCCCGGCGAATACGTCGGCGAGATGAGCCTGGACGGCGGGCCGCGCTCGGCCAGCGTCATTACCGAGCAGGGCAGCCGCCTCGTCATGGTCACGCGCGCCAGCCTGCTGACCCACATCAGCGAGCACCCCGAGTTCGCCTTCGAGCTGCTGACCAAGGTCATCCGCCGCGCGCGCTCGGCCACGCTGTCGACCAAGCAGTTGGCGCTCAACGACGTCTATGGCCGGCTGCGCAACCTCGTCGACGAGTTCACCGTCGACGGCCGCCACCTGGAGCTGACCCACCAGGGCATGGCCCAGCGCCTGGGCTGCTCGCGCGAGATGGTGTCCAAGCTGGTCAAGGATCTGGAGCTGGGCGGCTATCTCAGGCGCGTCGCCGCCGGTGAATACCAGCGCTTGAAAACGCTGCCGGCACGCTGGTGAGGTTGACGCCCGGTCAGCCCCGCTTGAGCGGCGGCGCGACCGGGAAGCGCTGGTCCGGTCTGGGCGCGCGGGCGTAGAGCCCGGCCACCTTGGGCAGGTTGGCCTGGATGTCGCGGATGCGCGTGCCGCTGGCCGGGTGGGTGGACAACCATTGCGGCGGCGCGCCCTTGTTGGCCGCCATCATCTTTTCCCACAGCCGCACGGCGGCGCTGGGGTCGTAGCCGGCGCGGGCTGACAGTTCTATGCCGACGAGATCGGCCTCGGTCTCGTCCTCGCGGCTGAACCTCAGGCTCAGCAACTGGGCGCCCATGCCAGCGGCGTAGCGGCCAAGGTTGCCCAGGCCGAGCAGGGCGGAGCCGAGCTCGACGACGACGTTGGTCGCGGTGGACTTGCCGACCCGCTCGCGGGCATGCTCGCGCAGCGCATGCGCCACCTCATGTCCCATGATGGCGGCGACTTCGTCGTCCTCCAGCTTGAGCTTTTCGAGGATGCCGTAATAGAAGGCGATCTTGCCGCCCGGTATGCAGAAGGCGTTCAGCTGTTCATCGCCGATCAGGTTGACCTCCCACTTCCACTGCCGCGCACGGTCGTTCCATTCGTAGCTGAACGGGATGATGCGCTGGGCGATGTAGCGCAGCCGCTGGGCCTGGGGATGCTCCATCGGCGCGAGGGCGCGCTTCTGAGCGGCCTGCTGCATCATCTGCGCGTACTGCTGGCCGCCGGCTTGCTCCAGCTCTGCGGCGGATACGAACCCGGTGAATTTGCTCTTGGCGCCCACGTCAACGCCTTCGCGTGCCCAGGCCGGCATGAATGCCGAAGCACCGGTGGCTGCGAGCAGGCCGGTGAAGAGGCGCCGGCCGCGCTGGCGGGGCGGCGCGCAGCGGCCGGTGGCGCAGTCGGCGCACTGGCCGAACATGCGGGGCAGGGGGTGGGTGAACTGCAGGTCGTCGCGGACCTGGAAGTCGTCGGCTTGCATGACGGCATTGTGCGATGACGCCGCCTCGGCCTTCGTAGGACTGGCGACAATCAGGCCATGGACAGCCAGCAATTCCGCGCCGCCCTGGGGCTCTTCGCCACCGGCGTGACCATCGTCACCGTGCGCTCGCCGGACGGCAACCTCGTGGGCCTGACCGCCAATTCCTTCAACTCGGTGTCGCTGGACCCGCCGCTGGTGCTGTGGAGCCTGGCCCGGCGTGCCGGCTCGCTGCCGGTGTTCACCCACGGCTCGCACTACGCCATCAACATCCTCGCGGCCGACCAGAAGGAGCTGGCCCAGCGCTTTGCCACGCGCGACATCGACCGCTTCGCCGGCGTGGCGTGGCGCGAGGGCGCGGGCGGGGCGCCTGTGCTGGACGGGGCTGTCGCCGTCTTCGAGTGCGCCAACCGCAGCCGTTATGAAGAGGGCGACCACGTCATCTTCGTCGGCGAGGTGGAGCGCTGCACGTCGCGGCCCGGCGCGCAGCCGCTGATCTTCCATGGCGGTCGGTACTTCACCGAGCTTCCGATCTGACGGGTTGTCGATTCCACTGCGCGTGGATCGTCGTCACTGCAGAGGGTCGTCCTCTCACCGTTCCAGGAAGCACACATGACCAACACCATCACCCTGCACCGCGTGCTGCGCTGCCCGCCCGACCGCGTCTACCGCGTCTTCACGACGCCGGCCGCGATGGCCAAGTGGCTGCCGCCGCATGGTTTCACCGGCACCGTGCACGCGATGGACCCGGTGGTGGGCGGCGAATGGCGCATGTCCTTCACCAATCTCACCACCGGCCACGGCCATTCCTTCGGCGGTCGCTACCTGGAGCTGGTGCCCGGCCAGAAGCTGCGCTACACAGCCACCTTCGACGATCCCAACCTGCCCGGCGAAATGCAGACCACGGTGACGCTGGAGCCCGTGTTCTGCGGCACCGAGATGCGCGTCGAGCAGACGGGCATCCCGGACATGATTCCGGTCCAGGCCTGCTACATGGGCTGGCAGGAGTCGCTGACGTTGCTGGCCCAACTGGCCGAGCCGGAGATCAACCAGTAGGTCAGCTCAGGCGGCCGGCCGGCATGGCCGATGGCGCCTGGCTGAGCGTGCGCCAACGCCGGGCCAGCAGCACCGCGCTCAGCAGCAGGCTGGCGATCGCCAGCGGCAAGATCAGCGAGTTCATGAAGGCGCACAGCCCCCACAGCACCGCGTTCAACACGAAGAAGCCGAGCACCGGCCGCGAGACCGTCCAGGGAGTGGGGGCGCGCATGGTGGCCGGCGCACGCGTCAGATTCAGGACGCCCAGCGGCAGGGCCGCGATGGACATGCTCAGCACCGACGAATTCCCGGTCAGCAGCGCCAGGCCGCCCAGCAGCAGCGTCGTCAGCCCCCAGGCGAGCAGGAAATGGCGCAGCTGGACGAAGGCCACCGCGCGGTTCAGCTGGCGGCCCAGGGGCATGCCGGGCAGCAGGACCAGCAGCGCCTGCTCACGCCGGGTGTGCCAGAGCATGTTGCGCAGTGCGAAGCCCGGATTGAAGCCGGCGATTCCCAGCCCGAAGGCGATGCCGACCGTGGCGCTGCTGAAGAAGGGGCCCGACGCGACGCCCAGCAGCCCGAAGGCCAGTGCGGAGCCCAGGCCTACGCACAGCAGCGTCAGGCCCACACTCACCCCGTGGCGCAGCCAGTGCTGGATGCCGTGCAGCACGAGTTCGGCACGGGCCATGACACTGGCTATGCTGGCCTGTCCCGGCTGCGCCCGGGCGAGCAGTCGCGAGAGCCATTTGGAGACGAGCGTGTCGACCGGCCAGGCGAACCACTCGCCGAAGCGGCCCAGAGCGCCGATTCCGGCGCGGTTGCCGGTCATGCCACTGCGCGCCAGCTTGAGCATGCGCTGCCGCTTCTCGTAGGCGGCCCGATGGCGGGCATCCCCGGCGCCGTAGACCCGCACCAGCAACGCGCCCAGCACGACGAGGCTCAGTGCCAGCCAGCCCCAGGGTTGGAGCTGCCAGAGGTCGACCAGGGCATGCCACTGCGGCGCCAGGCGCTTGTGCAGGTGCAGCGGTATGACGAAAGACGGGGCCATGTACAGCGCGATCGCCCACAGCCAGTGGCGCTGCCCCCAGGCGGCGACGACCCCGACCGCGGCGGCTGCCAGCAGCAGGGGCGGCAGCGGCGCGAGCCCCGCCAGCGCCCACCACGCCAGCCCACCCTGCGCGCAGCTGATCAGCAGCCATGTGATCAGCGTGGCCTGCCGCAGCCGCCGCAGGTGGCCGGGAACGAGGCGGGTGATGGTGGGGTGGTTCTGCTGCAGCAGGTTCACGAGCAGCAGCACCCACAACCCGAACAACGCCATGACGAGCACCGTGCAGGCGATGGCGATGCGCAGCTGCATGACCGGCATGAACCACAGTGCGACGCCCAGGCCGGCCAGCACCACGCCATAGAACGCGACCCGCGCCCAGCGGCTGCTGTCCGCGTTGGACTGGCGCCAGAACGCCAGCAGGATCTGGTTGAAGCTTGCGGTCATGGTCAGGTCAGTTCGGCGAACAGGTCGTCCAGGTTGACGCGGTCGGCGGCGACGTCGGCCGGCAGCGCGGTGTTGGCCGGCAGTCGCGCCAGCACGCGCTCGCGGCCGGCCTCCAGCGGCGTGCGCTTGAGCGGTTGTGCGCCCAGGCGGCCCATCAGGCCGGCCATCTCGGAGACGCTGCCCGTGAAGGCGCGCACCTGGTCCAGCAGCTCGTCCAGCGGTGCCTGCAGCGCGATGCGGCCCTGGCTCAGAAAGGCGAGGTTGAATGCCACGCGCTCCAGGTCGGACAGGATGTGCGTGGAGAACACGACGGTGGTGCCGCGGTCCAGCACCTGGTCCACCAGCTCACGCAGGAAGTCGCGGCGGCCGACGGGATCCAGGCTGGCGACGGGCTCGTCAAGCACCAGCAGGTCGGGCTCGTGGGCCAGCGCACGGATGATGGACAGGCGCTGTTGCTGGCCGCCCGAGAGCTTGCGGATGGGCCGGTCGCGCGGGATCTCCCAGCGCGACAGCAGCCCCTCCACGCGCGCCTCGTCCCAGCGCGGGTAGAAGCTCTTGAAATAGGCCAGCAACTGCGTTGCCGTGAAGCCCTCGAACAAGTCGTTCTGCTGCGGCACGTAGCCGATGCGTGCACGCACCGTGTCGTCCAGCTGCGTGGCGTCCTGGCCGAAGACCTTGACGCTGCCGGCCTGCGGGTCGCGCAGGCCCAACAGCGTTTCCAGCAGTGTCGTCTTGCCGGCGCCGTTGCGGCCCAGCAGGCCGACGACCTGGCCGGGCAGCAGCTGCCAGTCGAGGTTGCGCAGCACGGCGCTGCCCTCGGCGTATGAGAGGTTCACGCCGGCCAGTTCGGCGCTGGTGGTGTCGCTGTGAGGGAAGTGCTGACTCGTCATGGGGCTTGCTCGTCGAGGATGGTTTTGAACAACTGCAGGGCTTGTGTCTTGGACAACTCCAACTGGCTGGCTTCTGCGGCGGCTTTCTCCAGCGTCGGCCGCAGCAGCTCGACGCGGTCCGCCGTGGGCTGGGCGCGCTGGTGCTGGGCGGCGACGACCATGGACAGACCACGTCGGCGCTCCAGCACGCCGTCGCTCTCCAGCAGCGAATAGGCCTTGGAGACCGTCATCGGATGCACGGCCAACGCCTGGGCCAGCTCGCGCACCGACGGGATCTCGTCGCCCGCCTTCAGCTGTCCGGCCGCCACGCGCCGCCGCACCTGCTCGATGAGCTGGCGGTAGATGGGCTCGGGCGAGCCGGTGTTGATGTGAACGAAGTGGGTGGGATCCATGGGTTACTGCCAACGTGTACTAGTACGATAGTACACATAGACAGTACAGGTCAAGCCCCGAGTCGCACAATGGCTGCTTCGTTGTTGAAACCACTGCCATGCGCCGCCTGCTGATCGCCTCCGCCCTGCTCATGTCCCTTGCTGCCCAGGCTCAGGTCAAGGTCGACGACCCCTGGGTGCGCGCCACCGTCGCGCCGCAGAAGGCCACCGGCGCCTTCATGCAGCTGACGTCGGCCAAAGCGGCCAAGGTGGTGGCGGCCAGCTCGCCGGTGGCGGCGATGGTCGAGATCCACGAGATGAAGATGGACGACGGCGTCATGAAGATGCGCGCCGTGGACGCGCTGCCGCTGCCGGCCGGCCACGCCGTGGCGCTGAAGCCGGGCAGCTATCACGTCATGCTGATGGGGCTGAAAGGCCCGATCAAGGCCGGCGAGACGGTGCCGCTGACGCTGACCGTCGAAGGCGATGACGGCAAGCGCTCGGCGGTCGAGGTCAAGGCTCAGGCGCGCTGATGTACCGAGTCGAGGCCGACAACCCGGACGCTTACGTCGCCGCGTTGGACGGCTGGCGGCAGGCACAGGTGGCGGCGCTGCGCGCGGTGGTGCGGGAGGGGGCGCCGGGTATGGAGGAGAGGCTGAAGTGGGGCCATCTCGTCTACTTCAGCCAAGGGCCGGTGCTGCTGATCCGGGCGGAGCTTGACTGCGTGCTCTTCGGCTTCTGGCGTGGCAAGCGGCTGCTGGACATGGAGCCCCGCATGCGCGGCGGCGGCAAGTTCGAGCTGCGCACGCTGTATCTGGATGGGGGCACGCCATTCGAGCGTGCCACTGCGTTGGCGCTGGTGCGGGCCGCCGTTGCGCTCAATGCGCAACTGGGCGACCCCACGAAGCGCTAGTTCATCGGCGGCGGCGGGCGATGCCCACGCCGGCCAGTGCGGCCAGCACCAGCGCGATGGACGCCGGCTCGGGAATCACGGCACCGGGCGAGAAGGCGGTGATGACGCGCACGTAGTCGCCCGGCGAGGAGGCGAAGGTGTCGAACGAGATCTGGCGCACGCCGCTGATCGCCACCGTGTCGCCGGCCTCCAGGCCGCGCAGGCCGGGGTTCTGGTAGGTCACGCCCGTGTTGGCCAGGATGTCGCTCAGCAGCAGCAGGCCGGTGCTGGTGATGATGCCCAGCACGTCGGAGTCGAAGTCCACCGTGCCGATGATGTGGGCGGTCGGATTGGTGTTGGCCGGGTCGAAGAAGATGTAGTGGCTGGCCACCTTCGTGCCGATGGCGATGGTGGCGCCGATGTCCAGGTCCAGCGCCGCCGAGGTGAGCTCGATGTTCTGGCTTTCGTCGAAGCCGAACAGGTTGGGCGAGTTGTAGGTGTCGGCGCCGACCGTGTTGAACGGCGTGGAGGTCGTCAGCGGCACAGACAGCTTCACGAAGACGCCGCCAGTGTTGCCGCCAGTGACAGCGCCGCTGACGATGGTGGCCGACGCCGTGAAGGCCGCGAAGGCTATGCACAGGCCCGCGGCCAGGGACGTGAAGGTGGAAATACGGGGCATCGTGGCTCTCCTGCTGGCCGCCAATGCGGCCTGGGGGGTGGAAAGCCCGCGCGAACAGCCGCGGGGGTGCGGCTATCGCACGCATAAGGCGTGCCGCGACTGGCCGCTCGCGTCAAGTCCTTGATTGCGTGGCCCTTTTGGCGCGTGCGCCGTGCTGGTGCGGTAACAGATGTAAAGCGCGCCGACGCTTCGGGAGCGTCAGCCGTGCTTGGCGATGGCCGCGATCTCGGCCGCAAGCCGTGGCCACAGCGCCTCGGGCAAGTCGTGACCCCAGCCGGGGATGACCTCCAGCCGCGCCCCGGGAATGCGCCGTGCCAGGTCATGTGCGGCGGCGACGGGGATCAGCGCGTCGCC
Source organism: Roseateles sp. P5_E8 (assembly GCF_054177665.1). NCBI lineage: Bacteria > Pseudomonadati > Pseudomonadota > Betaproteobacteria > Burkholderiales > Sphaerotilaceae > Roseateles > Roseateles sp. P5_E8. The sequence goes on from NZ_JBGCUM010000019.1 coordinate 94,179, forward strand.
CTCGCCGTGGATGACCAGCGTGGGGGCCGTGATGCGCTGCAGGCGCTCGGCACGGTGGCGGTCCGCCGCGATGGCGACGACCTGGCGGGCGGCGGCCTCGGGGCGCAGGGAGCGCCGCACGCCGCCAGCGATGCGCTCGCGCAGCTGGGCCGGCTCGCTCGGGTAGCCGGGGCTGCCGATGACGCCGTAGAGGCGCACGAAATGGTCGAGGATGTTGTCCAGCGTCTGCGCCGGCGTGGCGCCGCGCTTGGGGCGCGACATCAGCACGCGCCGCACCTTGAGGCTCTCGCGCGGCAGGCTGCGGGCGCCGCTGCTGGTCATCATCAGCGTCAGGCTCTTCAGCCGGTCGGCATGGGCGAATCCCAGGTGCTGGGCAATCATGCCGCCCATAGAGGCGCCGCAGACGTGGGCCTTGGCGATTCCCAGAGCGTCCAGCACGCCGACGGCGTCGCGCGCCAGGTCGGCGAGTTGGTAAGGCGCCTTCACCGGCAGGTGCAGCGTGTGCAGCAGCGCCGCCAGCGGCACGCTGGGCACGCCCAGCTTGTCGAAAGGCTGGCTCAGGCCGATGTCGCGGTTGTCGAAACGGATGACCCGAAAACCGTGGCCTACAAGCTCATCGACCAGGCCCTCGGGCCAGGCGATGAGCTGCATGCCCAGGCCCATGATCATCAGCAGCGGCTCGCCGCTTTCCGGGCCGCGGACGTCGACCTCGATCTGGACGCCGTTGGCGGAGACCTGCATCAGCGCCCGCCGGGCCGGCCCAAGGGCGCTGGCGCCCCCTCGGGGGGCAGAGAGAGAAGCGAACGTGGGGGCACGACGATCAGCCCAGGTCGACCTGGCGCTCGATGACGCGCGACACCAGGCCGTAGGCGATGGCCTCGTCGGTGTTCATCCAGAAGTCGCGCTCGATGTCGACGGCGACGCGCTCCAGCGGCTGGCCGGTCTCGCGGGCGATGACGGCAGCGATGCGTGCGCGCGTGCGCAGGATCTCTTTGGCCTGGATGGCGATGTCGCTGGCCTGGCCGCCGGCGCCGCCTGCCGGCTGGTGGATCATGAAGCGCGTGTTGGGCAGCGCGAAGCGGCGCTCCTTGGGCACGGCCAGGTAGATGTGCGTGCCGGCGCTGGCGACCCAGCCGGTGCCGACGACGTTCACCGGCGCGCGCACGAAGCGGATCATGTCGTGGATGGCGTCGCCGCTCTCCACATGGCCGCCCGGCGACGAGATCAGCAGCGTGATTGGCGCGTCGGACTCCTGCGCGAGGGCCAGCAGGCGGCGGCAGGTGGCCAGTGCCATCTTGTCGTCGATCTCGCCAAAGACCATGACGAAGCGGCCCTTGAACAGCAGCTGCTCTTCCTGCTTCTCGGGGGCGTCTTTCTTGGCGGCCTTGTCTTCGGCGGCGAGGGTGTGGTGTTGCATGGGGGAGGTCCGGGTTAAGGGCGATACCTTACCGCGAGATGCGCGGCGGCGTGGATCTGGGTTCAAGGATCAGGCGTCGCCAAGCCGGCGCCACCAGGCGACGCTGGCGAGGACGAACAGCGCGGCGAAGCAACTGGTGCTCCAGACGACGCTGCGCACGAGGAGGTGCGAGGTGTAGGCGGGCAGCGTGGCGGGTGTCAGCGCGTAGGCCGATGCGGCGCCGACGACGGTGGCCATTGCCAGGCAGGCCAGCAGCAGGCGCCTGCGTTGCGCGTCGTGTGGGGCGGGTGCAGCCCGTGGCCGGGCACGCATCGTTCGCCGATACGTGAGGGCCAGTGCCGCCACGCCCACGGCGGTGCTCAGGTGCTGCAGCAGGTGGGTGACCTGGAACTGCCGGTCCATGGCGTCCAGCAGCGGCTCTTCCAGCTCGGGCAGCAGCTCGGCGCCCCAGCGGCCCTGGTGCGTGAACGAGTCCCACAGCACGTGGGTGGCGGCGCCGAGCAGGATGGACAGCACAGCCACCGCCGCGGCCCGCCACACCGGGTGCGGCGGCGGGCGCAGCTGTTCGCGCACGATGGCGCGGTGCGGTTCGGGCAGCAGCACCGTCAGCGGCCCGGCAAAGCGCAGCAGCAATGCCAGCATCAGCAGGCATACCGGCAGGCAGGCGGTGACGATGCCCTCGGGCGTGTGGCAGAACGCCCGCCACTTGCCGTGCATGCCGACGTAGTAGCTCATGTCGGGCGCCATGGCCCCGAGGATCAGGGCGGGGAATGAGAGCCAGCGAGGGCAGAGAGACCGCAGCGGCAGGATGGCGGCGGGGTGGGCAAAGGTCCAGGGCACGGGTCTGATGTGCGTCGCCAAGCGAGCGGATGAAGGGACGGTTGGACGATAACGCCTCGGCCCGTGGCGCCCGCCTCCGCGGGCAGCCGGCCCGTCACTCCGCCGAACTGGTCGGCGTCTTGTAGAACCACCGCCTCGCCCCCTTCGGCTCGAACGGCTGCCAATCGCCATCCGGCTGCGCCAGCCGGTCGGCCAGCGCGTACAGCGCGATCGGGTTCACGCCCAGGCCGATGTGGCTGGCCTGGACCTCGATGTTCTCGGCCAGCGGCGACGGCTCGTTGACGCTGCAGCGCCAGGCGACGACGCCGTCGCTCTTCGAGTAGATGGACGTCGTCGGCACCGGCGGGGCCTGGCGGATCTGGGCCATCAGCTCGTGGTCGTCGGCCACGGTCTGGCCGCTGACCATCTCGAAGAAACGCCAGGCGTTCGTGGCGCGTGGGTGGCCTGTGAAGGGCGTGCCGAGCGTGATGACGCAGCGGGTCAGCTCGGGGCATTCCTTGGCCAGCTCGCGGGCGTAGATGCCGCCCAGGCTCCAGCCGATCAGGCTGACCTTGCGGTGGTGCCGCCGGTGCAGCGCCTGCAGGTCGGCCTTGGCCTGCTCCAGCACGCCGGTGCGCGGGCCGAAGTTGAAGCCCTGGCCCCAGGGCTGGGTGGCATAGCCCAGCGAGTCCAGCATGGCCCGCAGCGGTGCGGTGGTCAGGTCGTTGGCGCCCAGGCCGGGGAAGACGAGGACCGGATGGCCGTCGCCGTGCGGCAGCTTCTTCATCCACGGCAGCGTAGCCAGCAGCGCGGCGTATTCCCACGGCGCGCGGCCTTCGAGCATCAGCAGCCAGGCGTTGGGGGCGTGCAGGTCGTGCCAGTCGCTGGCGGTGGTGGCGGGCGCGGGGGGGCGGCGTGAGGTGGGACGCGAGGTGCGCGGCGAGCGGGAGGCGGGCATGCGGGAGTCGATGTCTGGCGAGGCCCTGGCATTGTTAGCCAGCCGGCGGCGTGGTCCGGGGCGTGCTTGCCCGGAGCCGAGGTGTCGCGTCGGCGACGTCAGCGGGACGGGTCATCGCCGGAGCCTTGCCGCAGGCGGTTCACCGCGCGCTCCAGCTTCTCGTTGCCCTGAGCCCAGAAGCGGGTGGTGCCGACGACATAGCGGTGCGGGTCGGCCGCGTTCTGCCGACTCTTCCAGGCCGCCCGGATCAGCGGGCCATACAGCGCGATGACCACTGGCAACCCCAGCAGCATGCGCGTCCAGCCCATGGTGAAGAGCTGAACGACGAACACCCAGGCGATGACCACGGCGACGAGCCAGCCGGGTGGTTGCACGGCATGCCGGTCGCGCAGCGGCGCGTCGCAGTGCGGGCATTGCAGCCGCATCGTCGTGGGCCGCCACCAGGGCACTTTGGGTGGCCAGGGGACTTGTGCCAGCGCTGCGAAGTTCGCGTGGCACTGCGGGCAGATGTGGCGGCCAGGTGGGGCGGGTGGTTCGGCCAGCTCGGCCTCGCAGCGTGAGCAGACGGCGTCGGGCGAGCGCAGCGTCTGGCCGCAGCCTTGGCACTGCGTCACGTCGTTCATCGACGCAACCCTCCTTTGTCATTCGACGGCCAGGCGGGGCACTTGGCGCCCTGCATTCTTGAGTCCTCAAAGGACTGACGAAAGCCGTAGGCTGTGTGGAAGAGAAGGCCGAAGAGCATCGGCATCACCACCAGGCCCAGCACGGCTTGCAACCTGGCGCGCCATCCCGTCACGGCGATGGTGTCCTGAAACACCACGGTATCCAGTGGCGGCGCGTAGCCACCGCGCCAGATGCGGACGGCCTTCGCAAACTCGAAGGCGAGCACTGGGGTGAGCACGACGGGAAATCCGGGGAAGACGGCAAGCATCAGCCAACGTGCGGTCACCGCCGCGCCGACGCGGTCGCACACGAGGCTGAGACCGCTGCGCATGTAGGTAGATGCAAACATCAGGGCGATCGCCAGCAGAGCGGCCAACGCAAGTCGCCACCACCCTCGCCGTGGCTGGGCCTTGATGATGACGGCGCCGGCGCTGGCCGGGTAGCGGGCGAGGCGCTTCTCAAGCTCGCGCCGCTGCCGGGATTTCGGATCGCCGTCGTCGTTCGTGAGGCGCCAGACCATGGCGGCCCCGCCAACCGCCAGCGCGCTCCAGAAGAGCAGGTCCGACAGCGACTCGTCCACGCGCCTAGGCGGCCTTCGCCGTGCGCCGCTTTGCCGGCACGGTCTTCTTCGCGGCAACCTTCTTGGCCGGCGCTTTCTTCGCCGCCGGCCTCTTCACCACCGGCGCTGGCTCGGGCTCGACGACCTCCGTCACCGGCAAGGCCTGCAACTCCATGAACGCCGCATCCACATACGCCGCCAGCTCGCCCATCTCGGGCAGCGCTTCGCCGCAGGCCATCAGGCCGATGTCCAGGGACTGGTTGTAGGTCTGCACGGTCACGTTCAGCGCCAGGCCGTGCACGGCGATGGAGGTGGGGTAGTTGGTCAACATCTGCGCGCCGGCCAGATACAGCGGCAGCTGCGGCCCGGGCACGTTGGAGATGACGACGTTGGCCACCACCGGCAGCTTCTCGGCCACCTTGGCGCGGCCGTAGAGCATGGCGCCGGCCTGCATCAGCCAGGGGATACCCAAGGACGGGAAGTCGGTGGGCATCAGGCTCTTGAGCTGGGCCATCTGCGCCTTCATGGCCTTGCTGGCGGCGATGACGTGGGCCAGGCGCTCGGCCGGGTTGGCCAGGTGGGTGCCCAGGCTCATGAAGGTCATGGTGGCCTGGTTGTTGGCCGTGGTGTCGCCGGCCGCGCGGGTGGACACGGGCACGGCGGCGACCAGGCTCTTGCGCGGCAGCGGGCCGTGCTTGGCGAAGTAGCGCCGCAGCGCGCCGCCGATGACGAAGAGCACCGCGTCGTTCAGGCTGGCGTGGTGGCGCTTGCGCGTGCGGTTGAGCTCGGCCAGCGGCAGCGTGACGCCGGCGAAGGAGCGCGTGTCCGACAGGCTCACGTTGAAGCGTGTGCGCGGCGCCGGGCCGAGGCTGGACACGGCTGTCTTGCCGCGCACGATTGAACTCGTCTGCGCGGCCACGCTGGCCAGCAGCGTGCGCAGCTTGTCCACCGAGCCGCCGGCCGCCGCGCCGCCGACATAGCCCACGGCCATGTTGCCGAGGATGTTGGCCGCGCTGGGCAGCGAGCGGGCGAGCTTGACGGTCTGCTGCCACTGCTGGGAGACGGCGGCGCGCAGCATGCCGACGGTGCCGAGCTGGCCACGCTTCTTGCCGCGCGCGGCGGTCGACTCGATGGGGCGTGGCTCGGGGCTGAGGTCGAGGATGACCTGGGCCAGCGCCACGGCGGCCTGGCCGTCCACGGCGGCGTGGTGCAGCTGCGTGTAGAGGGCCACGCGCACCTGGCCCTCGGGGCCCGGCTCCAGGCCGGTGAAGACGCGGAACTTCCAAAGCGGCCGGCTGCGGTCCAGCAGCACGGGGTGCAGCGCGCCGACCTGCGCCTCCAGCTCGCCCATGCCGCTGCCTTCGGGCAGGGGCACTTCGACGATGTGCTCTTCGAGGTCGGGGTCGGCGTCCACCCAGCCGGGGTTGGACAGGCCCAGCGGCATGGCGATGAGCTTGCGGCGCAGCGCTGGCAACAGCGGCATGCGTGCCCGCATGTGCTCGCGCAGGTCTTCGATGTAGTCGCCGTCGTAGCCGGTCGGCAGCTCCAGCAGGTGCAGTGCGCCGACATGCATCGGCATCTGCGGCGTTTCCAGGTACAGGAAGCTGGCGTCGAGGCCGGCGAGCTGTTTCATCGGCTGTCTCCTGAGTTATCAACCCAGCATAGCGATGATTCCTGCGGAGGCCCGTCAGGGCCGACCCCTCCAGTGACTGCCGTGGAACCGGCTTTGCCGGGCCACTGGCAGTGCCCCCTTGAGGGGGCGGCCGTCAGGCCGTAGGGGGTGGGCTCATTCCTCCGGCACGAAGATCCACAGCAGGATGTACAGCAGGATGCCGCTGCCGAAGGCCAGGAAGAGCACGACGAAGATCAGGCGCCAGACCCAGGAGTCCAGCCCGGTCGTGCGGGCGATGCCGCCGCAGACGCCGCCGATCCAGCGGTCCAGCCGCGCGCGACGCAGGCCGTTGACGGCGCCGAGGTTGGGGCCGGCCGTGCTGCCGTAGCTAGGGGGCGCTGCCTGACCCAGCGAGCGTTCAAGCACGCGGGCCTTGGCCTTGGCGAATTCATCGTCGCTGAGCACGCCGCGGGCGTGCAGGTCGGCCAGCTTGTTGAGTTCTTCAGCGTCGTTCATTTGGGGCTCCTTGGCGGTTGATGGGCTGAAGCCTAACGGCAGGGCACGTGCCCGCGAGCTGCTTGCGACGGTCGGTCGAATCCGTGGGATGCGCCTGCTGATTTCAACGGACAGGCTGCTTGCTCGGGTCCACGTCAACGAACTGCCAGAAGTCCAGCCAGAACAGCGGCCGGCGAAAGCCGCTCATCCAGGGCTGTTCGATGTCGGTGACGATGCGGTGGGCGTGCACCTTCCAGGGCAGATAGATCACGGCGATGCGCTTGGCCTCCTTGAACAGCGCCTCGCGCTCGGGGCCGTCGGGCAGCGCCTGCATGCGCTCGTAAATCGCGTCGAAGCGCGCGTCCTTGAAGCGCGGCAGGTTCTGCGTGCCGGCGGCCGGCCCGTACAGGCGCTGCAGCGCCTCCTGGCCGTCCGACGAGGCCGCCGTCGAACCCACGGGCCACATCTGGAACTTGCCGGCCTGGGCGGCCTTCAGGTTCTCGGGCCATTGCTGGATCTTGATCTGCAGCTTGATGCCGACGGCGCGCAGCGCCTTCTCCCACAGCTCATCGATGGCGCGGCTCAGCGAGTTGGACTCAGTGTTGCGCGTGATGACGAGCGGGCTGCCGTCGGGCAGGTCGCGCCAGCCGTCGCCGTCCTTGTCGACATAGCCATACATGTCCAGCAAAGCCTTGGCGCGCGCCGGGTCGTAGTCGCTCATCTCGCTCTTGAACGCGGGGTCGTAGCCGCTGGTGTTGGGCACGATGGGCGCCTGCGCCGGCACCGCCTGGCCGCGGCGGGCGCTCTTGATCTCTTTCTTCACGTCGTAGGCCAGCGAGATGGCGCGGCGCAGCGCGACCTTGTCGGGCGTCAGGCCGCCGACGACCGGGTCTTCCAGGTTGAAGCTGGTCAGCGTCATGTCGGGCGCCAGCGTGAACACCGCCTGCATGCCGCGCCTGGCGAGGTTGGGTGCGATCTTGCCGCCGGGTGCGGCCTGGGTGATGAAGTCCTCGGGCACGCGCTCGATGAAGTCGTGCTCGTTGTTCAGGAAGGACAGCCAGCGCGGCTGGTTCTCCTCGATGACGTCGATGACGACGCGGTCGACGATCGGGATGCGGCGGCCCTTGAAGTGGGCGTAGATGGCCTGCGCCTCCTTGTCGTCGGGCCCCGGCTGGGACTCGTAGACGCGCTGCCGGTAGCTGGGGTTGCGCTCGAAGATCATCTGCGAGCTGCGCCGCCATTCCTTCAGCACGAAGGGGCCGGTGCCCACCGGGTGCTCCGAGATCTTGTCGCCATAGAACTCGACCACCTCGCGCGCGACGGCGCCGTAGAGGTCGTTGCCGGCAAAGATGGATTCGATGAGGCGGGGGCGGGGCGCGTTGGTCTTGATCTGCAGCGTGTAGCGGTCCAGCGCGCGCAGGCCCGCGATCTCGGTGTCGTAAGGGAAGGGCTTCTTGCTCTTGAGCATCTGCTCGCGCAGCTCGGTCAGGCCGACGATGTTGTTTTCCTCGTAGGCCACCCAGGCTTGCGCGTTGTTGGCCGGGTCGGCGAAGCGCTTGATGCTGTAGACGAAGTCGGCGGCCGTGACCTCGCGCCGGCTGCCCTTGAAGGCCGGGTCGTCGGCGAAATAGATGCCGGGTTGGACCTTGATCGTGAAGGTCTTGAAGTCGGCGCTGACCTCGGGTTCGCCGGCGGCGAGCAGCGGTATCAGCCGCGTCGGCCGGGCCAGCGGGTCGAAGGCGTAGAGCGTTTCGAAGATGTGGGCGGTGACGGTGCGCGAGTAGATGTCGGAGATGCGCACCGGGTCGAAGCCGGTCTCGGCGATGCGGAAGGCATAACGCAGCGTCTTGACGGGTTCCGCCGCGTGCGCGGGCGCCATCAGACAAATGCAGACGCAGAGGCAGCCTGCGAGCGCGGCGTGCAGTTGTTTCATGGCTTGGGCAGGGCGGCGGTGTTGATGTCGACGTACTTCCAGTAGTCGCGCACGAAGATGTTGCGGCTGTAGCCGCGCACCCAGGGCTGGGCCATGTCGGTCCAGAGGCGGTGGACATGGAACTTGTAGGGCGCGTAGGCGACGAGCAGGCGCTGGGCGTCCAGCATCAGCGCGGCGCGATCGGGGCCGTCGGGCAGGGCCTTCTGCTTTTCGTAGAGGCGGTCGAAGGCCTGCAGCGCGAAGCGTGGCTTGTTGGCCTTGCCGCTGGCCGCGCTGGAGCCCAGCGCGAGAAAGGTGTCGCCATCGGGCGTGGTGCCCACCCAGCCGACGCCCCACATCTGCAGCTTGCCGGCATTGGCGGCCTTGAGCTGTTCGGGAAACTTGCCGATCTTGAAGCTCATGCGGATACCCACCGCATCCATGTTCTTCTGCCACTGCTCGGCGAGCTGGCGGCGCTCGCCGTCGGCCAGCGTCGAATACTCGATGGACAGCGGCTTGCCGTCGGGCAGCTCGCGGTAGCCGTCGCCGTCGACGTCCTTGTAGCCGTACATGTCCAACAAGGCCTTCGCCTTGGGCAGGTTGTATTCGCTGTTCTCGGACTTGAAGGCCGGGTCGAAGCCGTAGGTGACGGTCGGTACTGGGCTCTGGCTCTTCAGCGCCTGGCCGCGGCGCACGAGGCGGATCTCCTTGTCCAGGTCGACGGCCAGGTTGATTGCACGGCGCAGCGCGATCTTCTCGGGCGTGTAGCCGCCAACGACCGGGTCTTCCATGTTGTAGTAGCTCAGCGAGATATCGGCACGCGGGTAGCGCGTCATCGTGATGCCCCGCTTGGCGAGGTTGGGCGCCAGCTTGTTGCCCGGCATGGCGATGCTGGCGAAGTCGATGGGCACCTCCTCGATGACCTCGGACTCGTTGCTGAGGAAGGACAGCCAGCGCGGCTGGGCCTCCTCGATGATGTCGATGACGACACGGTCCACCATCGGCAGCTTCCTGCCCTGCAGCGCGGCCACCTCGGCCTGCAGTTGCGCGCTGGAGCCCGGCGGCGCGGTCTCCACGTAGCGCACGTCGCGGTAGTTGGGGTTCTTGTCCAGCACGATGCGCGAGCTGCGCCGCCATTCGCCCAAGCGCCATGCGTTGGTGCCGACCGGGTGCTCCATGATCTTGTCGCCGTAGAACTCGACCACCTCGCGTGCCACCGCACCCAGGAAGCCGGCGTCGCTGAACTGGTAGACGAAGCGCGGGTCGGCCACGCCCAGCTTGAGCTGGAAGGTGTAGCGGTCCAGCGTCTTCAGGCCTTCGACGACGCGGTCGTAGTCGAAGGGCTTCTTGGCCTTCATCAGCTCCTGCCGCAGCTCCGACAGGCCGACTATTCTGACGTTCTCCAGCAGGTAGAGGTTGGGGCTCTTCCATTGCGGGTCGTAGTGGCGCTTGACGCTGTAGACATAGTCCTCGGCGGTCAGCTCGCGCTTCTTGCCTTTGAAGGCCGGGTCGTCGGCGAAGTAGATGCCTGGCTTGACCCGCATCGTGATGGTCTTGAAGTCGGCGCTGATCTCGGGCATCTCGGCCAGCGTGGCTGGGCGCAGCTTGAACGGGCGGGCGCCGAAGTCGTATTCCAGCGGCGCGTCCAGGATGCCGGCGACGATGGCCTTGGAGTAGAGGTCGCTGATCTGGGCCGGGTCGAAGCCGGTCTCGGCCACCTTGAAGGCCTGGCGCAGGACCTTGTCCTGGGCCTGGACTGGGGTGACAACGACGGTGCAGGCCAGCAGCAGACCGGCCAGCAGGAGGGAAGACTTCATTGCGGAAAGGCGCGCAGGCTCTGGGGAAGCGCGGAGTCTAGTGAAACCGTCAGGCCGCGGGCCAAGTCGGCTCGCATAGACTCGCCCCGGTTTTCCCGTGTAACCCGGCACCGGCGGCGGGTTCGTAGTTTCCTGGAGCCCCGATGGCGGCCTATCTGATCCGACGCCTCTGGCAAATGATCCCGACCTTGCTCGGTGTCGTGCTGCTGGTGTTCTTCCTCTTCAAATACTTCGGCAGTGACCCGGCCATCATCCTTGGTGGCCTGAACGCCAGCCCCGAGCAGATCGAGTCCATCCGCGAGCAGCTCGGCCTGAACAAGCCGGTCTGGCAGCAGCTGTGGATCTTCATCCAGCAGATCGTCACCTTCGACTGGGGCAAGAGCTGGGCGACCAACGAGTCGGTGGCCAACCTGTTCGCGACGCGCCTGCCGGCCACGCTGACGGTGACCGTGCCCATCCTCATCCTCGAAGTGGCGCTGGCCATTCCGTTCGCGCTGGCCGTGGCCACCGTGCGCGGCAGCCTGACCGATCGTTCGGTGATGGTGACCACGACGGTGGCGGTGTCCATCTCGCTGCTGGTCTACGTCATCCTGGCGCAGTACATATTCGCCTTCCGCCTGGGCTGGTTCCCGGTGCAGGGCTGGACGGGCAACCACTGGACCAACCTGACGACCTATGCGCCGCTGCCCGTCCTGGTGGCCGTGGCCGTGTCGATGGCGCCGCAGATCCGCCTGTACCGCAGCTTCTTCCTCGACGAGATCGGCCACGACTATGTGCGCACCGCGCGCGCCAAGGGCATGACCGAGGGCACCGTGCTGCTCAGGCATGTGCTGCGCAACGCGATGATTCCCATCCTGACCAACGTGTCCGTGCTGCTGCCGGGCGTGCTGGTGGGCAGCTTCCTGATCGAGGTGTTCTTCTCCATCCCCGGCCTCGGCCGCGAGCTGCTGCTGGCCGTCAACCGCGGTGACTACCCGGTCATCCAGGCCTTCGCGATCTACCTGGCGGCGCTGACGATGACGGTCAACCTGCTCGTCGACGTGCTCTACAAGTTCGTCGATCCGCGCGTGGTCCTCAAATGAGCGCCGTGTCCAACTCCTCCGGCGGCGTCTGGGCCGCGTCCTGGCGCCGGCTGAAGACCGACCGCGTCGGCGTCGTCTCCATGGGCATCGTCGGCGCCTTCCTGCTGCTGGTGCTGCTGGCGGCCACCAACCTGGTCGCGTCCAGCTGGCAGCAGGAGGTCGGCGTGCCGAATGCGCCGCCGACGCTGCTCGGCCCGCAGCCGGCCGAGGACACCGGCACCATCGCCGCGCCCAAGGGTCCCAATGTCGACCTGTCCGACATCGACCCGCTGGCGCCGCGCTATGCCGAATGGGCCGAGCGCGCCAAGGCCTTCAAGACGGACGAGGTGACCAAGGCGGAGACGCTGCCGCTGGGCGGCGACCGACTGGGCCGCGACGTGCTGGCCAAGGTCGTCAAGGGGGCCGAGGTGTCCATCTTCGTGGGCCTGGCGGCGGCCCTCGTCGCCACGCTGATCGGCACGCTGCTGGGTGCCGTGTCGGGCTTCTTCGGCGGCAAGGTGGGCGACTTCCTGGAGTGGATCTACAACGTCTTCACCGCCATCCCGGACATCCTGCTGATCTTCGCCTTCGCAGCCATTTTCCAACGCAGCGTGGGCTCGGTCGTCATCATCCTGGCGTTGACGGGATGGACGGGCATCTACCGCCTCATCCGCGCCGAGTTCATGAAGCACCGCTCGCGCGAGTACGTGCGCTCGGCCGAGGCCATCGGCGCGTCGTCGGCCTCGCGCATGTTCAAGCACATCCTGCCCAATGTGTCGCACGTGGCGCTGGTGCAGTTGTCGCTGCACGTGGTGCGCTTCATCAAGGCCGAAGTCATCCTCAGCTATCTTGGCCTGGGCGTCGGCGTCAACCAGGTCTCCTGGGGCACGATGCTGGGCGAGGCCCAGAACGAGATGATCCTGGGCTACTGGTGGCAGCTCGCCGCCGTGACCACCTTCATGGCGGCTTTCGTCACTGCCTTCGCGCTGTTCACCGATGCGCTGCGCGATGCGTTGGATCCCAAGCTGCGAGGTCTGGAGTAAAGCCATGCTGTTGAGCATCCAAGACCTCAAGGTCGCCTTCCGCATGGGCAAGGTCGATGGCGCCATGCAGCGCCAGCTCGCCGTCAAGGGCGTCAGCTTCGACGTGCCGGAAAACAGCACGGTGGCCCTGGTCGGCGAGTCCGGCTCGGGCAAGAGCGTGACGGCCATGTCCGTGCTCAACCTGCTGCCCAGCAATGCCGAGCGCACCGGCCGCATCTTGTTCCAGGGACGTGATTTGCTGCAGGCAAGCCAGCGCGAGTTGCAGGCCATCCGCGGCAAGGAGATCGCCTGCGTCTTCCAGGACCCGATGAGCTCGCTCAACCCCGTCTTCAACGTCGCCACGCAGATCTGCGAGCCGTTGATGAAGCACATGGGCATGAGCCGCCGCCAGGCGCTGACGCGCGCCGAAGAACTGCTCAATGAGGTCGGCATCCCCGAGCCCCGGCGGCGCCTGAAGGCCTACCCGCACGAGCTGTCCGGCGGCCAGCAGCAGCGCGTCATGATCGCGGTGGCCCTGGCCTGCTCGCCCAAGCTGCTCATCGCCGACGAGCCGACGACGGCGCTGGACGTGACCATCCAGCGCCAGGTCATGGAGCTGATGGCGCGGCTCAAGGAGAGCCACAAGATGAGCCTGCTGTTCATCTCGCACGACCTCGGCGTCGTCGGCGAGATCTCGGACCAGGTCGTCGTCATGCGCCATGGCCAGGTGCGTGAGAACGCACCGGTCGAGCAGATCTTCAACGCGCCGCAGGACGCCTACACCAAGGCGCTGCTGGCCTGCCGCCCGTCCCTCACCGAGAGCCCGGCGCGGTTGATGGTCATCGACGATCACATTGCCGGCCGCGGCGCGGGCAGCAACGCCCAGACCAAGGACGACAGCGCGCCCGTCGTGCTGGAAGTGACCGGCCTGCAGAAGAGCTTCTGGCTCAAGGACGGCCTGTTCGGCAAGCGCGAGTTCAAGGCCGTCAAGGGCGTGAACTTCAAGCTGCGCAAGGGCCACACGCTGGGCGTTGTCGGCGAGTCCGGCTCCGGCAAGACGACCATGGGTCTGACGCTCTTGCGCCTGCATGAACCCACGGGCGGTCAGGTGCTGTTCGAGGGCCAGGACCTGCTGAAGATGAGCGGCCCCGACTGGCAGAAGATGCGCCGCCGCATCCAGGTCGTGTTCCAGAACCCCTATGCCTCTCTGAACCCGCGCTTCACCATCGGCCAGACGCTGCGCGAGCCGATGGAGATCCACCGCATCGGTGCGAACACCGCCGAGCGCGAGGCGCGTGCCGTGGCGCTGCTGGAGAAAGTCGGCCTGGACGAGAGCGCCATGGCCAAGTATCCGCACGAGTTCAGCGGCGGCCAGCGCCAGCGCATCGCCATCGCGCGCTGCCTGACGCTGCAACCCGAGGTGCTGGTGCTGGACGAGGCCGTGTCGGCGCTGGACGTGTCGGTGCAGGCCCAGGTGCTCAACCTGCTGAAGGATTTGCAGGACGAGTTCGGCCTGAGCTACATCTTCATCAGCCACGACCTGGCCGTCGTCAAGTTCATTGCCGATGAAGTGCTGGTCATGCAGAACGGCGATGTCGTCGAGCAGGCCGCCACGGCCGATCTCATCGCCGCGCCGCGCGAGGACTACACGCGCCGCCTGCTGGGCGCCGTGCCGCGCGGCTACACCGGTCGACCGGGTGCGGCGCGTGGAATTTGAACGGTCTCGGACTTGGCCCGTGCAACACCGAGGCGGCGCTGCGCCCGAACCGCGCTGAAATGAGCGGTTCGGGACCACAAGTTCCTACTCCGCCCGTGATGCACCGAATCCAGGCCCTCTCATCGACGCTGACCGCCGCGCTGGCCGCCCTGGCCGCGTTGCTGCTGACCGCCTGTTCGCCGGGCGAAGGCGACCGCGCCGCCGCGCCGCCCGCCGCGGCGGCCTCGGCC